>CALJAE010000053.1 GCA_938028175.1 uncultured Acidimicrobiales bacterium | reverse complement strand
TCGTCAGTCTCGTCAGTCTCGTCCTCATCTTCAGGAGCGATATCTGGAGTCTCTTCTTCTTCGGCTGTAGGAGCGGCTACTTCTTCATTAGTTTCTTCGTCACCTGAAGCTATGTCGTCGTCGTTGTCTCTCAGCGCCCAGAAGGCAAGTAATGCAGTGAGTGCAGCAATGGCGGCTACTCCAAGGAGTCCGAAGCTCCGGCGTTCGTCTTCGTCAGTTACGAAGATGTCTTCTGTGTCGGCAATTTCTGCAGAACCGACCCTTCGGCTTTCATCAGCATGAACTTCTTCGAATTCAAGTGCATCATCTGATGCTTTATCGGCCTTGGTCGGAACGTCTTTGTCAATATTTTCCATGACACTAACGTAGTCGGTGGTAGGTACGTAGCCGGGACGGTAAGAAGAAGAATAGTCGCCGAGGCTGTCTGTCATGACCGAAGCCATTTCTTCTGCCGATGGAGGCCGAGTCTCTGGGACCTCTGAAACCGCCCATTTTGAAAGTCTTGACAGTGATCTTGGCTTTTTGTCGTCTTTGTCGAAGCTGTCATCAATCATCTTGCCGATAGCGAAGAGATCAGCCGATGCCTTTGGAGCGGTGCCTTCAACCACCTCTGGAGCTAGATAGGGTTCGGTTTCAGATGGTGGGGTTCCACCTTTACTTAGACCTAAGGAATCAATCAGTACTTCGTCGCCATTAACGAGAATTCTTTCAGGACTTAGGGCGCCATGAACCAATCCAATTTCATGGGCAGAGTCTAGGGCTTGGCTTGCTACAGCTAGTACGGCTATTTTGTCTTGCCAAGTCTTTTCTTTGTCGGCTAGGACGTCGGCAAATGTTGGGTACTCAAGCAATGGATAGGCGGCGTATGGCTGCTTATCATTGGTGAAATCAACATCGAGCAATGGAGTAATCCCAGCTGTAGTTGAGATTTGGTTCAAGCGATCAATATGCTCTGAATCCCAGTCATCTGGGGAACCAACCACTACTGCCACTGATGGAGGATCTCCTAACAGAACTTGTTTGAATCCGAATGGACTTCTGGTTGAATTTTCTTCGCCGTTATCTTGAGGCTTCACAAGATGCTCCTCGCTTGGGTTTCACCTGAATATTACAGATATCGGGGGATTATAGAGTCAGGCTCGATACCTGCGCAAGCCGAACGAGAGATTAGTTGTTTATTGGGTTCCAGAACTGACTGGTTTGGTATGGCTAGAGTCTTAGGCGTGCAGAGTTTCGCGGTAGAACCGTTATCTAGAGCATTTGATACCTCAATAGTGGTCCCAGGGTCAAAGAGTCATACGAACAGAGCGCTAATTTGTGCTGGCCTGGCGAAGGGGACTTCGACGCTCGACAATTGGCTTGAATCAGATGATACGACCGCCATGATTGGAGCTTTGGACTCGGTTGGAATCAACACTTCGGTGGAAGAACGAGGTCTTTTGGTCGAGGGATTAGGTGGTTTCGCAAAGAATCTTGAGGACGAGGAGATTAGAGTCTTTGCCAATCGATCGGGTACAACAGCTCGGTTTGTCCTACCGTTGTTAGCTTTTTCTCAAGGCAGCTACTTACTGGACGGCGATACTCAACTGAGATCGAGGCCATTCGATGATCAGGTTGAATCGTTAGCGCAGCTAGGAAGCAATCTTAGAGGGACAGCGCTACCTATAGCCATCCAAGGTGTTGCCCCCGAGACAAATACTTGTAGCGTCTCTGGTGAAATCTCTTCACAGTTCCTCTCTGGTTTGTTGTTAGTGGCACCGGCGCTACCACTCGGGCTCAATATTGATGTGACTACAGAATTGGTCTCGACGCCATATATCGAGTTGACACTTGCGACTATGAGCGAGTTTGGTGATCAGTATGAAGTGAGTCCAGACTTTCGTCGATTTGAAGTAGAACCAACCGGCTATAACTCTGCCCAGATAAGTATTGAACCTGACGCTTCCGCCGCTTCCTATTTCATGGCTGCTGCAGCTGTGAGTGGCAGTACTGTAGAAATCGTTGGCCTTCATGCCAACTCGATTCAAGGTGACATTCGGTTTGCTGAGATTCTTCGACAGATGGGTGCAGGTGTGGAGTTCAAGTCGAATTCCATAGTCGTTTCCGGGCCGCCAGCACTCACTGGAGTAGAGGTAGACATGTCAGATTGTTCTGACGTAGCACAAACTCTTGCAGTAGTGGCTGCCGGTGCGACAACCGAGACGACGGTGACCGGCATTGGCTTTATCCGTAATAAGGAAACTAATCGGATCAAAGCAACCGTCGAAGAACTTAGGCGGTGTGGTGTCGACGCCGAAGAGTCGCATGATGGCTTTGTGGTTAGGCCTACGAAAGTCAAACCAGCTAGAATCCGAACTTATGACGACCATCGAATGGCAATGAGTTTTTCAATTCTCGGTCTAACCAATGCAGGAATTAATATCGAGGACCCTCAATGTGTGGAAAAGACTTTCCCCAAGTTCTTCGAGACGCTTAATCAGCTTTACTGAGTGCACCTACAAAGGCTTCAGCCCATTGGTTCACATCATTATTTTTGACTGAATTTCTTAAGATCTCCATGCGTCGGGCTTGAGCTTCCTGAGGCATCTTCACTGCTGTCAAGATAGCTTCTTTCAGTTCGTCGATGGCATATGGGTTTACCTTTAGGGCGCCATCGCAGACGTGGGCAGCGCCCGCAAATTCACTAAGTATCAGCGATCCCGTATTGTCGTATCGTGTGGCTGCATACTCCATGGCCACGAGGTTCATTCCATCTTTATATGGCGTGACCAACATGATGTCAGAAGCTCGATAAAGGCCTAGTAGCTCTTCAAAGTTCTGATCCTGGCCGAGGTAGTGAATTGGTAAACGACCCAACTCCGCAAAGCGGCCGTTGATATTTCCAACAGCTTGTTCAACCTCAGAACGAATGCGCTCATAGGCTCTGACATTGTTGCGGCTGGGGGTAGCAACTTGGATCAAAGCAACGCTGCTCGGATCAAGTCTTGAGTCTTCTAGTAGCTCTTTGTAGGCCCTCATGCGGGTCTCTATACCCTTGGTGTAGTCGAGGCGGTCGACTCCAAGAATCACAGTTTTAGGATTGCCTAACAAGTCTCGGATCTGAGTTGCTCTTGCAGCAGTTTCGGCACTTTGGCCACCTTGTGCATAGGTTTCGAAATCGATTCCGATTGGGAAGGCATTGATTTCGGTTGTGCCCTTGGCGTGGTGGAGAACAGAGCCTTCGATATGACCAAGCCCTAGATCTTCAACCGTGAGGTAGAAGTTATCGGCATCATTTGGTGTTTGCATGCCAATTAGATTGCAGCCCAGCAGCCCCCGAATGATCTCTTCTCGCCAAGGTAGCTGTTTAAATAGTTCTGGTGGAGGAAATGGTGTATGTAAAAAGAATCCGATTCGGGCTTGACTCTTCTCGGCCCGAATCATCTTTGGGACTAGCTGTAATTGATAGTCGTTAATCCAGATGGTTGAATCCTCAGAAACTACTGGCGCGATAGCGTGAGCGAACCTTTCGTTAATTTTTTTGTAGGCGTCAAACCAGCGGCGATGGAAGACAGCGTTAATGACCTTGTCATGATAGAGAGGCCATAGCGTTCCATTAGACATACCCTCGTAGTGGGCTTCGATTTCTTGAGCCGACATGTTGACAGGTATCAGGTCGATTCCATCGGAGGAAAAGCGCTCTAGACCTTTCTCTGCATTGCTGCCCGGCCATCCAACCCAGACCACACTGTCAGCTTTTTGCATTACCGGAGTCAACGCAGAAGCTAGGCCGCCAGGGCTGGTAGACCAAATGAGATTGCCATCTGAATCAAGAGTTTGGCGTATCGGAAGCCTATTTGCAGCCACTATTAGGTCGTGTAGTTTCACGAGTCCTAATTTAACCCACCGATTGGCTAGTTGTTGCCACTATTCAAAGATCAACTCAAAAGCATTGTGGAAATCAGGGGTAATGCTCACAATGCGACTGTTAGCAGTATCAGCTACCAGGATTGTGTCATCGGATTCTATGAATAGGCCTTGTGGCTGTGAAAGACCTTCTATTGCAATTGTTGAAAGTTCTCCATCGTCGAAAATGCGAAGCGCTGAGTTTCCGGTGTCTGTAACTACCAAACGACCATCAGAGAGAGCGCCAATATCTGTAGGACGTTGTAGCAGTGCGTTAGGGCCAGTTCCATCTGAGAATCCCCAAGAGAAGCCTTGTCTACCGGTTTTGGTCACGACATTTCCAGCATCGGTTAGGGTTCGAATCCTGCTGGATGAACTTTCGCAGAAGTATAGTCCGTAGTCAGTTCTTGCCATGCCGTTTGGTTGGGCTAGGGCTGCGGCTGTAGAAGATCCATCAACCGATCCGAATTCACCCGTCCCGGCAACTTGTTGGAATCGATCTACAGACTCCGAACCTGCGGCGATTCTATAGATAGTGTTAGCTGCAGCGTCACTAATAAAGAGGCTTCCATCGTCATCGAAAGCGAGGCCACTAGGTGATCGGAGGTCCTTAGCAAGCATGCGAGACTTGCCAGTGTCTATGTTGTATTCATGAACACTTCCACGGTCTGCATCTGTGGCTAGTAGAGTTCCGCTCACAGTGAAGGCGACATCGCCTGGGCGTAGTAGCTCATCAATGTAACCAATTACCTCAGCGTTCTCAGAACCTAGAGTGTGTTTTGCCACCATAATGAGGCGACTACCAGGGTCAGATATGGCGAGGAATCCATCTGCACTCTTAGCGAGATGAGTTGGGAAAACAAAGTCTTTCGAAGTGTTCGGAGAGTCAGCCTTTACTTCTGCTGGCTGCGTTTCAACTTCTGACTTGAAAACTTCTTGGAATTGTTGTGCAGATAGAGTTCCGTTTTCACCGCTCACTAGTTCGCCAGAGGACTGAAGTAGTGATACCGATGGAATGGTTTGGGCGTCGAAGCGCTTCCACATTTCAAGATTAGGATCGTGGAGAGTTGGGAAATCTACTCTTAGGCCCTCAACTGTCTTCCTGACAGTTTCGACTGACTGTTCGTAATCGAAGCGTGGTACGTGAATCAGTATTATTGGAATGCGTGAGTTGAAGCTGTTGCGAACGTGCTTTAGTTGACGGATCCTGGAGTGTGAAAGCGCACACCCAGCAGAGAACATTACAACCAAAGCGTCGGTGCCTAAGTTTTCTATATCCAGAGGTTCAGAGTTAACCCACTGACTCTCTGTTTCAATCACAGTTGATTCCACCTGACTAGAGTCGGCGGATTCGGGAAACAGATTAGCTGTTTTTGCGCTTTTCTGACTCTTTTATTGCCGCCCACTGCTCTTCCAGCTCTTCAAGGGTAGAAGCAGTAGAATCCCCGAATACATGGGGGTGACGCCGGATCATCTTGGCGTGAAGTGTCGCCACTACATCGTTGAAATCAAAGAAATCGCCTTCAGAAGCTATTTCTGCGTGCAAAAGAACCTGTAACAGCAGGTCCCCGAGTTCTTCTTCGAAGTCGCTGTAGCCCTTTGCACTGCCATTTCTCTCTTCAATTGCTTGAATCACTTCGACAGACTCTTCTTCGAGGTGCTTTATTAGTGACTCGTGAGTTTGCTTCGCATCCCACGCACACTCTCTTCTAAGACGAGAAATGATTTGCACAAGGTCAGACATTTCGGTTGCCTCGCTTAGACCAGGCACAGGGATGTAAACCGATGTGCGATTCGTCGGCTCTATCCGATCAAGCTGGCTGATATTTATTCGTGACACTTCCTCGGTAGGCGAACCAAGGTCTTTCAGAACAACAACTTCGAAGTCATCGGCATAAGAGAGTTTCAACTTGGATGCCATATCAATGTTGTAAATTTGAGTTACAAGAATTGGTGTTGAACTGAAGTTGTTTGCTTCGAAGTCTTCAATCTTAGTGAGAGAGACTGAGCTCTTGACTGGGTCTATGTTAAGTCGATCCCAACAAAGATCTAGGAAGCTGAGAGCGGGGTAGATTTCAACATCAACAGTGTCTTGTTCTCTCAGGATTGTCACTACATCTTCTAGAATGAGCGGCGATCCCGGCGTGGCATAAACAATGTCCTGTGAGGCTCCTTCATTTAGAAGAGTTTCTGCAATTTGGGTATAAGTTTCTTCATACGAATCATTCGACTCGTAAAGAGAATCGAACGAACCGTGAAATTCGAGCGATTCCACAGCTGGGTGATGCGTCGTGCGAACGTAAAGACGGCCAGCTTGTTCGATGATTTGTTGAGTTTGAGATGAGATCAGCTCGGGTCCGGCAGGACCCAAACCACATATTCTTATGCTCACTCTTCTAGTGCTGGAGGTGCAGTGTTGTCTTCAAACTCTAGGGGTGGAGCTTCCTGTACTGGAGGGTCAACCTGTAGGGTCTGAGGATTCCAAGTTCCAATACTTTCGTCTACTTCTACAGTGGCACCCTGGAGAACTGTTTGGAGTCGCATAGAGACGATATTGTCAGCTTCAGCAGCTTGTAGTTCAGCGATACCTTCTTCATCTTCGTTAACTACAAGGAAGTGGAATCCAAACTGGCTTTCAAATACTTCTGATATTTCTCCAATTTCAGAAGCTAGTGCCACTTCGGCGAACTCTGGAACCAACGTCGTTGAGACTTGGTCAGTAGGGATACAGCCGAGTGCACCACCGTTCGCTGCACTTACTGTGTCGACTGATATTTCTTGTGCTACATCTTCGAATAGCTCACCATCGATAATTCTTTGACGAGCCTCTTCGGCTTCTTGTTGAAAGCGTTCCTGATCGGCTTCGTCTTCAACGAAATTTGGATCTGCTTGTTCTTCTTGGGTGTAGCTTCTAAGTACGTGGCTGATGCAAGTCGCTTCGATATCTGAAACCTCTTCGATTGTGCCTAGAGCCAGAAGTCGTTGCTGGAGGCCGATAGTGGTTTGAACAAATTCATTTGGATCGTTAATGAATTCTTCGAACTCTGTGTCAGTCTGGAACTGGATTTCTTGAATACGAGAATTAACTGTTTCTAGAAGCTCACCCTCTAATTCAAGGCCAGCGTCATCGAAGAGCTGGTTGATGATGCTTGAGTAAATTTGAAGTGTCAGTGCTGTAGGTCGAGTGGCAGCTAGTTCAGCCTCGGTGGGAACTGTTTCGGTAGTTTCACCTTCGACTCCAGCAGTTGCGGCAGTCGCCTCGGCTTGGAACTCGAGGGTTGCGAGACTGAGTTGTTCGACGTCGGCCCCTGAGAACTCAAGGTCTTCTCCGTCAAGGCTAACTGTTGCGGCGGTCTCGACAGAGGTGGACTCATTCGCTAAGGTCTGGCCACATGCAGAGAGAGCGGCTACTGCGAGTATAAATAGTGTGATTTTCTTCATCGGGTCAAAGGCTAGCACTTTGCCTATGGAATCGTGACTTGGTCCACAATTATGGCCGTTTTGCCTTCGTCAGAAGTTGCTGTTAAATCTAGTTCGTAAGTTTCGCCTGAGTCGAGTTTGCTCGTCTCGACTGGAACTCCGTGCCATCGAACACATTCGCTAGTAGATAGGGTTTGTGAACGTGAGAGTATTGGTTCGCCGTCAAGGCTTCTTAAGTCGTAGGTCCAAGAAGAAAAGCAGAATTCTTCAGAGGCAACGTTGTATACCGCAACTAGGAAAGTGTCGCGAAACTGTAAGTCTGTGCGACGTAGCGAAAGCGTTTCTGGTTGGATAGTAGTCGTAGGCGCAGTGGTCGTCGTAGTTGTTTCGATAGTGGTAGTTGGCTGAGTTGTCGTTGTTGTTTCAAGCGTGGTAGTAGTCACATTCTCAGTGGTGGTGGGCTGAGTTGTAGGTGTAGTCGTTGGGTTAGTGGTTGTTGGGGCTACGACTCGACCACTGGGAGTCAACGTTGTAGTTGTCAAAATCTCAGAAGGTATTGGCAGGGTAGGAGTGGCTGGGGTGTTAGGCCGTATTATCTGAAGTCCGCCTGTGGGCACTGTTGTTAGTGCTGTAGATGTATTGAGCGATCTGCTTTGCCTTGCGGTTGCAGTGGTCTCAGCCGCCCGAGTGGTTTGAGCTTCAGAATTTTCTGATGCTGGAGTAGAGCGTGTGACAGCTGCAGCTGGAGATACATCGCTTTCTGATGCGACGACCGTTTCGTCCTGCTCCGGCGAGGCAGCTGCCTCGTTGCTGTCGCCTGTCAGGGTGAACACCAGGGTTATGCAGCCAGCGGCTACGCCGAATACGACCGCAGCGTAAGCTGCCATAGGTAGAGCTGGTTTACTTGGGGTCCAATCGCTAGCAAATGGTACCCGCTCTTCTTCGGTTGGCTGGTCTATTGTGCTTAAGGCAGGCTCAATGAATGCCTCTTCAGCTTCGATAACTGGCTCTTCGGATACAACGAAAAGGGTCTTATCTACATTAAGTTCGTCCCCGCCGTTACCGCTCATAAACCGAGACTATCCAGGAGTCACGAAAATCCCTATTTCTGCCTCTAAGGCCGCTATTTTACAGCCAATGTTGTGCCTGGATAGGCGACAGGGTCAGGTCCCACACCCAGGTTTAACTTGGACCAGGCTGCAATGGTGGCTATCCAGTCTGTGACCTTGGCCCATTCTTCAGGGTCCCAGCCGTCGACGTGCTGGGTAAAGCCGTCTACTCGGATGTGAACAAGCGAAGGTAGGGTCTTAAGGCCGAGTTCGTTGCAGAACTCAGCGTCGGGATCAGCGATTGTTAGGAACTCATCTGCGAGTGGCCCGAGAAACTGCTTTGCCGCAGCTGCATCTCCAACGCAGATCCAGCCAACTCTGATATCGGCTGGCCTGAAGTGGCGGAAGATCCGTACCGCAGTATCAAGGATCCAGCTGCTTTGAGCAGTGTAAGGGTCTATTGCAACAAGCATGAGAGGGTACGAGGTAAGCCAGTCTCTTAGCTTGTAGTCGGTGCCATCGAGGTTTCCGATTTTGAACTCAGGCGGAGCTACACATGTCGCAACAGTCACGAGGGTGAGCGTAGTCCATTGGGGGCTCAATTTCCAGAATCTAAAAGACAACAAGCTTGATAGGTCAAGCGGCCCATCAGAAGG
>CALJAE010000052.1 GCA_938028175.1 uncultured Acidimicrobiales bacterium | reverse complement strand
GGTTAACTAGATCGAACATTAATTGGGTGGGTATTACCGATACCAAGGAATAGTTATGAAAAAACTCAGTTTGCCGTCAGTTTTGGGTTCTGTAGGGCATTTTTTGATCGGAGCTGGATTATTGACGCTTGCCTTCGCAGCATTCCAGCTTTGGGGAACTGGCATCGCTGAAGCCAGAGCACAAAACGACTTAGAAAACCAATTCGAAGAACTACTTGCCGAAGTCGAAGAAGAAGTCGAAAGCCCAGCTGCACCAACTGAAGAAAACCCATTCGACTCTCTACTCCCACTTCCAAGCGATACTCTTCCCGAAGCGGGCACACCAATTGCCGTTCTAGAAATAGAGTCCTTGGGAATTAGAAAAGTCATAGTCGAAGGTATCACCAGAGACGTACTTCGATCTGGGCCCGGCCGTTACCCAGATACTGCCTTCCCAGGACAACCCGGAAACTCGGCGATTGCAGGACATCGCACAACTTATGGCGCCCCATTCTTTAACCTTGACCAAATAGAACCAGGCGAAGAAATAAAGGTAACTACCCTTCAAGGGACATTCACATATGTAGTTGATGCCCACGAGAACACATCCACCGGCGAAGACGATGGCTTCTTTATAGTTGAACCCACAAGAACAGATGTACTAAACGACCGTGAAGTTGATTCGCTAACACTGACAGCCTGTCACCCTAAGTTCTCAGCCGCTGAGCGCCTGATTGTTACCGCCACACTGATTTCTGAAGCAGCACCAGAAACAGACTTTGTTGACGCCGAGCCTACAGAAGAACTAGTCAATGGAGAAAATCAGCTACCAGGTGCCACAGAGGAAGAAATAGCAGGTCAATTAGTCGGCGAGGAAACACAAGAGCCACCAACTGAAACCGAAGATGATTCAGTACCTGCTGAAGACGCCGAAGAAGTAGACGCTCTTACAGCGTCGCTCAACTGGCAACCAGACGAAGCCCCTGGCGCAATCATATTTGGAGTAATAGTCACAGCCTATGTTTACCTAGCTGCCTGGATAAGTAGAAGCTGGAAACGCAAGACCGCATTGGCTTTAGCGGCAGGACCCTTTATTCTTATCTTATTCCTATTCTTTACGAGGCTGGAGCGAATGCTTCCGGCGGTGTAGCCCATGACTGAAGCAATCGATCCAGTAATTCAAAAACGACAGCAGATCAAACGTCTTGTCCGCCTCGGTAAACTCGTTGGTTACGGATCGTTTCTGGTAGCCACGATTCTGCTATTAGTTAATCAGTTTGTAAGTTCTAGTTCTGCCGCCGAGTCATCAATCCTGATCCTGCTAGTCATTGGTTCTATAGCCTTAGCGCCTGCAATAGTCTTTGGATATGCGGCAAAAGCCGCTGACAGGGCTGACAGAGATCAAAGTTGGTAACTGCCTAAACACATCGACTAGAGTTGGCCGAGTGGATCTAGCTATTCGAAGAATCAAAGCAACCATACTGGCAACCGCTGCAATCTTGTTGTCTACCCAAGTTCCAGCATTCGCTCAAGGTGACTCTACAGCCGCCGGAGAAAATGAGCTCAGCTTATTCAATGCCATCATCTTGGGGCTAGTAGAAGGCCTAACCGAATACCTACCAGTCTCATCTACCGGACATCTTCTCGTCACAAACCGCATTCTTGGAATCGGAGCAACCGAAGAATCACTGGCAGCTATCGAAACCTATGCCATTGCAATCCAAATCGGGGCAATCGTCGCTGTCCTGCTTTTGTATAGGGATCGTATTCAATCGATGGTGACAGGGGTATTCACCAAAGACTCAGATGGACAAAAGCTGAGCTTCGCCGTTATCGCTGCATTCGTTCCAACTGCTGCAATTGCATTTGTCGTGAGTGACTGGGTTCAAGAACAGTTATTCGGTCCCATCCCAATTGCCGCAGCCTGGCTTATCGGTGGAATTGGTATTTTGGTCTTTGCCGCCAAAAAGTTTGACGCTGGAACAGCGCTAGAGAATATAACTACAAGACAAGCCTTCTTAATTGGCCTAACCCAAACGCTTGCTCTCTGGCCAGGAACCTCAAGAAGCCTTGTAACGATCATTGCAGGAGTTGCACTCGGACTGTCCTTGGCTGCAGCTGTTGAGTTCAGCTTCTTACTTGGCCTAATTACCCTGAGCGCCGCCACCGTTTGGTCTTTGCTCCAAGATGGATCTGAATTATTCGTAGAATTTGGATACCTCAACCCTGCCATTGGCTTAGTAGTTGCATTCTTTGCGGCCGTAGTTTCAATCAGGTTCATGGTGTCTTGGCTCAAATCCAAGAGCTTCGCCGTATTTGGGTACTACCGAATCGTTATCGGAATTCTGGCCTTTGGTGCTATCAGTATTGGCTGGCTATAGGTAGTCCATCTGGCCTAACCCATATGCCATTTTGACTACTACAGAATTTCTGGGGTGGTGTCGAAACTAATAGCTATGAACGATGGATATACGTTGGGAATTGACCACGGCACCGACGCGTCATGGGCCGCAATAGCGGTAGATGGCACTGTTTCTGAGTCATTCGAGATCGAAACTGACTCAGATGCGCCGATTAATGAGTGCATTAGCGATGCAGTGGCACAGGCTACAGAAATGACAGGCGAATCGCCAGCGATTGTGTCTGTAGTATCTGAAGAACGCCGAGCACATTCGGAGGCAATAACTGCTGCCGAAAGTGAACTCGATTGCATCGTAACTGAGGCCGTTATCCCTAATCGCAGAGCGACGGATGTAACAGACGAACCAGAGCTGACAGAGCCTGAGATTCGAGCTACCAAAGCAGCCGAGAAATACTATATCTAGTCGCTAGCTATCAATAAAGATAGCTCTTAAGGCCATACCCCACAAGAAGAGGTTGGCGAAGCCATGTATTTGAAAGTAACGCATGGAGTCAATGAGCTGAGACTTATATACAGCCAAAAAGGCAATAAAGGCAAGCGTGAAATAACCGTAGAACTCGTGGATGCCGTTCTCCCCTCCTGAGCTGTTCAGCAAGACTGCTCCGATTAGTGCTTGCGCAAAGAAGCCAACGTAGACGGTGTATAGCAACCACCTTGTATAACGTTCAAACTTGGGTTTAGCGAACTTCCCATAGTGCACTAGCAAGCTAAAGATTGCCGCCTCTAAACTGAGGGCCACCAAGATATAGGCAAGCACTGTGTGTAGCGATTCCATTGCAAGCCACTGTAGCTAGCCGAGCTGACGATTCACCACTTTAAACTAGTTGTGGCTGTGCCCTGCCCCGTTGACCAAGCAATGAGTTGACTCTAAAGCGTTGGTGTAGAAGCGACCCGGATTAAGTGGGCTGCAAAGTTCATTGAATATTCGCTGAATTGGAGTCTTGTATGTGCTCGAATCACCAACGACATCAAAGTCATCTCTAACTCTCAGTGCTCTACCAGGAAGTGGGTTGCGATTATTGGGACCAGCATCTGAGAGGTACCCATTACCACAGCCAGAGGCTGCACCACTTGGGTTCTGGAAGTTGACACAGTTGTCGATCCACTCACGGTTAATCTCTGGGTGCCAACCACCCCACCAGTCAGCGTGCAATGTTGAACCACGTTGACCAGAGAGTGCGCCACCGCTTCCGATAGAAGAAGGGTCAACATCAGAAGACAGGTACCAATCGGAGGTATCTTCACCTGGCTCTACGACATAGTTAATGAAATAACTCAGATTAGGGAATGTCTGTAGATGTGGAGCGCTCTGACCACCACCGGAACCATCACAGTTACTAAAGAACCAACCACCTCGATCAGCTCCAGTCGGAACCCAACTTCGGTAATCATAAAGCGACTTGGTGGTATCAAAGCAGTTCCAGAACTTTACTTCGACTTCTAACACTGTTCGTGTGGCAGGATACGGAGCCCCAAACGTGTCCTGGTAGTGATCACCGCTGCAATTAGGGATCTCATTCACACCAGTCGCAAATGGATAGGCGCTGAAGTTATTTGAACACTTGTAGTTAACCTCGCCAGCTTGTCCACCAGAACGACTTGAAACCTCTGGAACTGTTTGAGGAGCTGGTGAAATATTTGCCTGACCTCGCTGATAAACAGAAGAACCAGGAGCCACCTCACTACGTTCTCCGTTTGCAAGACCTTCACCCTTGTAATAAACAACGATTCGTTCAGGAACACGAGCGTTACCGTCTCCATCGATTATTGCTGGCGCCCAGTAACCGGTTCTATTTAGCTCTGCACCATTACAAGTCGAAGAACCAGAGTCATTCAAGGTGTCCGCAGTTGAGAACGCA
>CALJAE010000051.1 GCA_938028175.1 uncultured Acidimicrobiales bacterium | reverse complement strand
TTCCGGTTCGATCGAGTTTGGCTTCGCCAAACATCGATTCAAGTATCGTTACTGGGGTTCAAGACCGCAGCAACAACGAGTTCGACTATCAAGCAGTTAAGTCAAAGCCGGTGGCAATCACCGGGTCACCTGCTTCTGAAGTAGCAGAAGACATTATCCGCAGAGGCGCTATCGCAATGCCAGTAGTAGTGGTTGCAAGCCTATTTATAGGAGGCCCAACGGCTGCTGCCGCAGTAGCAATCGGCGTGTCGATCGTTCTTGGCAACTTCTGGATCTCGGCAAAAATCCTAACCTGGGCGTCAAGTATCTCACACGGCATGGTCGCCTCAACTTCGATCAGCGGATACTTCATCAGAAGTTTCGTAATTGCAGGCCTCGTTTGGTTGTTGAAAGATTTCTCCTCGGTTAATCTATTGTGGCTGGTATTCAGCCTTGTAATTGCACACTTGGGCCTATTGCTGTGGGAACTGCGTTATGTTTCAACAACAATTGCTCACCCAGGTCTTAAACCCTCGGCGTTAGGCTACAAACCTGCCGCCGGTTACAAAAGAGAAGGAGTGGCGTAAGTGCTCGCACTCGAATTCCCATCAATCGACAATCTGGTGAAATGGCCTGCCATCTTCGGCGAAGGCGAATTCTACAGCTTTAACAAGATCGGTTTGATCAGTGTCATCGCATTCGTTGCGCCAACGCTACTCTTCCTACTCTCACGCAAAGAGCTTGTGCCATCTGGTGTTCAGAACATCGTCGAAGGCGTTGTTGGTTTCGTTGACAAACAAATCATCGATTCAATCATGGGACCAAAGGGTCGCCCATATCTTCCACTTCTATTATCTATCTTCATGTTCATCTTCATTGGAAACATCTTCGAGGTAATTCCAGTCTTCCAGATGCCAGCAAACGCTCGTATCGCTAACCCGCTTCTAATGGCACTACTTGTCTGGGTGGTTTACATCGGTGTCGGCCTAAAGCACAATGGCCTCGAATACTTAAAGGCTTCTTTGTTCCCTCCAGGGGTTCCGTGGATCATGTACATAATCGTGACTCCAATCGAGTTGATCTCGACATTTATCCTGCGTCCGTTCTCAATGACAATTCGTTTGTTCGCAAACATGCTGGCAGGCCACATTCTTCTCGTCACATTCGGGGTTCTAACTATCTCAATGTGGGAGTTATTTGAAGTGGCATCGATTCTGCCTTTCAGTGTTCTAGTTCTTCTAACTGGGTTTGAAGCCATGGTTTCATTCCTGCAGGCCTTCATCTTTACGCTGTTGGCTGCGGTGTACATCGACTCGTCGTTGGACGTCCACCACTAGAAGTAAATAAAGAGAAAGATCTCACAAAGTCCTTCAAATGAAGGCAATACAAGGAGAGCAAAAATCAAATGAGCAACGTAATGGAACTAGCTAACCAAGCTGCGTTTATTCTTCAGGACACTGAAGCAGCGGCAGAAGTGGCAGAAACTGTACTTACAGCAGCTGACCGCAAAGCAGAAGCAGCTGCTGGCGACGCTGGTCTAAGTTATGCAATCGCTACTCTTGGCCCAGGTATCGGAATTGGTTACCTAGTAGGACAAGCAGTACAAGCTATGGCACGTCAGCCAGAAGCAGCAGGTCGAGTTCAGACAACCATGTTTATCGGTGTGGCCTTCGTTGAGGCTCTAGCGATTATCGGGTTCGTTGTCTTTATTCTTCTCAAGTTCGCATAACCAGAACTAGCAGAACGAATTAATCAACCTGTCGTAACTAAGGCTTTAATCAAGGAACAATAAATGTTGTCTAATTTCATCCAGCTAGATCTGATAGCTGCAGACTCAACAGAAGCACCAACCAATCCAATCATTCCCGATATTGGTGAAGTGTTTTGGGGTGCCATCACGTTCACCCTGTTGTACTTTGCGGTTCGCTATCTACTCTTGCCGCCTATAACTAAGGTAATGGATGAGAGAACAACCAAGGTTCAAGCCGATAAGGATGCAGCCGAAGCAGCCAAAGCTAAATCATCTCGACTAACTCACGATCTAGACGATCAACTTGCCGATGTTCGGGCAGAAGCTAATGCAATGGTGGAACAAGCCAGAACAGAAGCATCAGCCGAACGTGCAACTTTGATCGCTCAGGCCGAAGCAGAGGTCGAGTCGATGAAGACAGCAACAGCAGCACAGATTGCAGAAGAAAGATCAGCTGCAATGACTGCTCTTCGACCAGAAGTGTTAGCACTTTCAGTCGATGCGGCACAACGTGTTCTTGATCGCAGTGTTGACCCAGAAAAAGCTAAGCCTGTATTAGAGGCGAAGCTAGGAAACTTAGGATAGTTCATGGATTTAACAAATCTAATTGCAGCTGAAGGACCAAACGGACGGCTCTTTGCGGCCGACATCTTAGAAGTGATTTGGGGCTCTGCAGCGTTTGGTGTTCTCGCCTTAATCTTCTTATGGAAAGGCCTTCCTGCTCTCCGGAAAGCCATGAAGGCAAGAACAGAGTCAATTCGTTCTGAGCTAGAAGAAGCACAAAACGAGCGAGTCACTGCAGAGAAAGCCCTTAACAAGAGCTCAGAAGAACTTCCAGATCTAGGTCAAGAACGTTCACGTATTCGCAAGACAGCTACCGAAGATGCTGAGCGCATTAAGACCGAGCTAATTGCTAAAGCTAAGGCAGATGCTCAGGCTTTGGTCGAGCGTGGACATGCTGATTGTGAACAGATGAAGTCTCAGGCTCAATCAGATCTTCAAGCCGAGATGGGTCGACTGACTAGAGAGACTGCTGAAGAGATCGTTATCTCAGACATGCAGCCACAGTCTCAGTCAGATCTAATTGACTCTTATATAGACAAGGTAGGGCAGCTATAAATGGCTTCTAAAGAACAAGCTTACGCACAGGCAATCTCAGCTATAGCTGCTGCAGAAGGCAACTCAGACCAGGTTCGTTCAGAGATCTTAGCTGTTTCTGAAGCTGTCGAATCTAACTCTGAGCTTCGCTCAAATCTTACAAACAAGATGTTGCCAGCAGCCACACGGTTCCAAATCATGACCGACTCTATCTCCGGTAAAGTTTCAGACACCACACTTAGTATCGTGTCGATGATCGCAGCCAACGGACAAGCCGGAAACCTCAGCGCAATTGCAGCATCATTCGCTTCAGCTGGCGCTGGTTCAGCTCAGCTAGCAACCGTGCGCAGTGCAGTTGCACTTACAGACGCTCAGCTACAGAAACTTTCGGCCAACCTGGTCAACGTTGTTGGTGGCCCAGTAGAGGTGCGCAACATTGTTGATACTTCAGTCGTTGGTGGTGTTGTGACCACAATCGGTGACCGAGTTATCGATGGCTCTATACGTTCAAAGCTAGATCAAATGAAAGAAGCGCTTTAAGCGCACCAGAATTTTAAGATAAGTAGGAATTAGATAAATGACAATCGCATTCGACCCAAATCAAATTGCAGAATCACTCCGCAAGAACTTAGAAAGTTTCGACTCAGACGTCGCTGGTAAAACAGTTGGACGAGTAGCCGAAATTGGCGACGGTATCGCTCGAGTAACCGGGCTGCCAAACGCAAGCGTTAACGAGATGCTCAAGTTCGAAGGCGGAACTATCGGTCTTGCTCTTAACCTCGACGAAGACACTATTGGCGCTGTGATTCTCGGTGACACTGGCGGTATTCGTGAGGGTGGAACAGTTGAATCAACTGGCGAAATTCTTTCAGTCCCAGTTGGTGATGGTCTAATCGGACGTGTTGTTAACACTCTTGGTGAGCCAATCGACGGTAAGGGCGAATTAACGGGCGTTGAGAAGCGCCGTATGGAGATTCAGGCTCCAGGTATCACTGGTCGCAAACCAGTACACGAGCCGGTCCAGACAGGTATTAAGTCTGTTGACTCTTTGATTCCTATTGGTCGTGGTCAGCGAGAGCTAATCATTGGTGACCGTAAGACTGGCAAAACCACCATCGCTATCGACACCATCTTGGCTCAGGCCGGACTGGGAATGAAGTGCATCTATGTGGCGATCGGGCAGAAGGGCTCAACTGTCGCACAGACTGTTGCGACTCTTGAAGCTCGTGGAGCTATGGAATACACAACAGTTGTTGCGGCACCGGCTTCTGACCCAGCGCCGTTTAAGTACTTGGCTCCATATGCGGGTTGCGCAATGGGTCAGCACTGGATGGAGAACTCTGAGCACGCTCTCGTAATTTACGATGACCTTTCAAAGCAAGCGGAAGCTTACCGACAGGTATCACTGCTGCTACGTCGTCCACCAGGCCGTGAAGCTTACCCAGGTGACGTCTTCTACCTACACTCTCGTCTACTAGAGCGTTCAGCGAAACTTTCTGACGAACTTGGTGCAGGTTCTCTAACCGCTCTACCAATTATCGAGACTAAAGCTGGCGACGTTTCTGCCTACATCCCAACCAACGTAATTTCGATCACTGACGGTCAGATCTACTTGCAGGACGACCTGTTCAAGTCTGGTGTTCGACCAGCAGTAGATGTAGGTATCAGCGTTTCTCGTGTAGGTTCTGCAGCGCAGATCAAAGCGATGAAAAAGGCTGTAGGTACTCTAAAGTCTGACCTTCAGCAGTTCCGTGACTTGGCAGCGTTCGCTGCTTTCGGTTCTGACTTGGACGCCGTATCGCAGGCTCAGCTAGATCGTGGTTATCGACTAACTGAACTACTAAAGCAGGGCATTAACGCTCCGGTTCCAGTTGAAGCACAAGTTGTTCTTCTTTATGCAGGTACTCGTGGTTATCTAGATGGTGTAGCTATCGAAGATGTAAGCCGTTACGAGAACGAAATTCTTGAATACTTTGGATCTCGCCACTCTGACATGCTCGATGCAATCAAGACTGGTGGAGAAGTTCCAGACGAAGAAGCCCTACTGGCTGCTATCGCAGTATTTACTGAGCAGTTCGAAGGAACAGCTTCGGCTACTGAAGAACCAGACGCTGAAGCACAGGCTAAGGCCGAAAAAGAATTAGTTGATGCAACTAACACGTTGCCAGAGACTGATGTTAAGAGGTCTGCAGAGTAATGCCAGGAGGAGCGGAAAGAGTCCTGCGACGCAGGATTGGAAGCGTAAAGAATACAAAGAAGATCACTCGAGCTATGGAGCTTATTGCTGCTACTCGAGTTGCTTCTGCGCAGCAACGCTCTCGTGCCGCTCGCCCATACTCTGAACAGCTAACAGCAGTTATCGAAGACTTAGCTGCTTCTGGTGCTGACATCGACCACCCACTACTACGTAGTGTTGAGAACGCAAAATCAGTCGCTTTCGTGGCATGTGCCGGTGACCGTGGACTAGCTGGTCCGTATAACGCTGGTATTCAGAAAGCTACCGAGGCCGAAATTCAGGCCGTTCGCTCTGATGGTGGCGACTATAAGCTGATCTGTGTTGGCCGTAAAGTCGCCGACTACTTCAGCTTCCGTGGCTATGAGATTGAAGAAACATTTGCCGGCTTCACAGACGCACCAACTTATGAAGATGCTCGTGACGTTGCCCGCAAAGTAAGAGACTTGTTTGACGACGGTGTCGTCGACCAGGTTGACCTTATCTACACCGAGTTCTTGAGCCTTGGTACACAGAAGCCAACGGTTAGGCGCTTCTTGCCGTTGGAGTCAACAGAAGTTATAGCTTCTGAGGGTGACGGAGACACAGAGGCTGTTGCCGGTTACTCATTTGAGCCAAGCCCAGAAGGTGTACTAACAGATCTTCTTCCTCGCTATGTTGAGGCACGCTTGTTTGCAGCGTTGCTAGATGCAGCAGCTTCCGAGCACGCTAACCGTCAGCGAGCGATGAAAGCGGCAACCGATAACGCAGAAGAGTTGATTGGCAAGCTTAGTCGAGAGATGAACCGTGCCCGTCAGGAATCTATCACTACCGAGATTATGGAAATTGTCGGTGGGGCAGAAGCCCTTGGCTCGGACGCTGACGCAGCAATTGACCTTAGCCATTTAGCACAGAACGTATAAGAAAGAACTACCACCAAAGGAAACCACCTAAAAAATTGTCATCCTGAACGGGAACTCGCAGAGTTCCATGATTCAGGATCCAATCTAAGGAAAAGAAAGTACCAGAAAAGTCATCCTGAACTTGATTCAGGATCT
>CALJAE010000050.1 GCA_938028175.1 uncultured Acidimicrobiales bacterium | reverse complement strand
CGTGTTCTAAAAGATCATCCATGTGCACCACCTACTGCTACTGGCTCAACTGACTCGCTATGTGAATCGTCATGCGAGTCATCATCAAGGTCATCTGCTGGCTCAAACGCCCAACCGAACATTGCTGCAGTCATTAGAAGAACGCCTGGAATTATTAGCCAAAGTGTAAACACAATGCCGTAACCAATCGGGATCATCGATGCTGCCAGAACTAGAGGCCAATAACTTGGAGCCGGTAGGTGAACGCCTCGTCCATCTCCTGGTTGAGCGATCTCATCGCCAGTTGCCACACGTTCTAGTTTCTTGGTCTCACTGTTTGGCTGGAACTTTTGGTGCCAGAAGTCATCAAGAGCTCTTACAACAGGTGTCTTGTCAAAGTTATGTTCGGGTGCTGGAGACTGAATAGACCACTCAAGGGTTCTAGCATCCCATGGGTCAGCGCCCACGTTAGGACTGCCCTGTGCTTTCCAAGCTTTGTATGACTTGTAGGCATTGTAAAGGATTGAAACAGTACCAATTCCAAGTATTAGCGAACCAACTGATGCGACCTGGTTCCAGAAAGTGAATCCCTGTACTGAGCTATAAGAATCTAGACGGCGAGGCATACCCTGTAAGCCAAGAACGTGCATTGGCCCGAAGGTCATGTTGAAACCAATCACCATCAGCCAGAAGTTTGTCTTTCCAATTTTCTCGTTCAGCTTGTAACCGAAAGCCTTTGGCCACCAGAAGTAAAGGCCAGCGAAGAAACCGAACAGTGCTCCACCAAATAGTACGTAGTGGAAGTGAGCGACGATGTAGTAGGTGTCAGTCTGCTGAGTGTCAGATGAAGCGAAAGCGTGTGAAACACCACTTAGTCCACCAACCGTGAACTGTGTCACAAGACCAATAGCAAATAGCATTGCAGTGTTGAGGGTGATCTTTCCACCCCACATTGTTGCCACCCAGTTCAGTACCTTTACACCAGTTGGAACAGCAATAAACATTGTCGCCAAACTGAATGCTGTGACACTTAGGGGCCCAATACCAGAAACAAACATATGGTGGGCCCAAACGCCCCAGCCCATGAAGCCAATTGCTATACCGCTCATAACCATAAATGGATAACCAAATATTGGCTTTCTAGAGAAGGTTGGAATTACTTCTGAAACAATCCCAAACGCTGGGAGAATCATCAGGTACACCTCAGGGTGTCCGAAGATCCAGAAGAGGTGCTGCCAGAGGAGAGGGTCAGCTCCTTGTTCGAGGTTAAAGAAATTAGCGCCAAATGTTCTGTCTAGTAGAAGTAGCAGCTGGGCCACGGTTAGTACCGGGATAGCAAAGAGGAGCAAGAACTGGGTAACCAACGACATCCAGACGAACACTGGCATGCGCATTAAGGTCATGCCTGGCGCTCTCATGTTCAAGATGGTCGTGATTAGGTTGATCGCACCTGTCAGCGAGCCAATACCTGTAATTAGAAGCGAGACATTCCAAAAGTCGATTCCGACATCTGGATTAAAGGTTACGCCTGTATTCGGCGCATACATGAACCAACCACCGTTTGGACTTCCTCCGAGGAACCAGCTGGTATTGAGCATTAGGCCACCGGCAAGAAACACCCAGAAGCTGAAAGCATTAATTCGAGGGAAAGCTACGTCTCGGGCACCAATCATTAGAGGCAGTAAATAGTTAGCGAAAGCTGCACCAATTGGCATTACTACCAAAAAGACCATGATCGTGCCGTGCATTGTGAAGATGCGGTTGTAGGTATCGGCACTGAAGATTGCATCAGCTGGTGTATCTGCAGGAGTCGCCAGCTGAAGACGAATAAGAAGCGCCGCCAGGCCACCAATAACAAGGAAGAACATGGACGCAGCGCCATACATGATCCCGATTTTCTTGTGGTCAACTGTGGTCAGCCAGTCCAGAACACCAGTGACGTTGCGAGGACGCGTCATCGAACCAAGCGAAGCTGAGCGGTTCATAGTTAGCGGGATATCAGTCATCGAGGTGTCTCCTAATCCAGACTAGACAAATAGGCAACAAGATCATCAAGATTTTCATCAGTTAGCTGAGGGAAAGATGGCATACCTTGAAGTTCATCTGGTGCCATATCTTTACGGCTAGAGGCATTGGCGATCCATCGCTTTAGTTCAGGCTCGTTGATTCGGAACCCGCTGCCTTCTTCGGAAGCGAGATTAGCTAAAGCTAAATAGTTCTCGACATCTAAAGCGTCATCGTTAGGGTCCCCAATTTCTTCGCCAAGGTAAGATCCATAGATTCCGCCAGCGAAGGAAGACCTGGTCGCAAAGTGAGTCAGGTTAGGTGCTGCCAAAGAATCAAGTGGCGGTAAGAAGTCATCAGCATAGACAATTGGAGTTAAGTCTGGACGGCCCGATTGTTCTTCATTAACAATGTGGCACGAAGCGCAGTTAGCGGCAAAGATCTCTCGACCAGCAATAGCTGACTCATCTTCTGGCACGGACGCCAAGGACGCCTGATTAGCTAGCCACGAATCAAAATCTTCCGGCTCGAGTGCTATGGCTGACATCCTCATACGAGCGTGAGACAGACCACAGAACTCTGTGCACCAGCCAACAAATTTGCCAGGCTCATCTGCTTCCAAAGACCAGTTGTGTAGTCGACCCGGAACAGCATCACGCTTTCCGTTAAGACGAGGGATCCAGAATGAATGTATGACATCTCGTGAAGTAATCACTAAGTCAATTTGTTCACCAGCTGGGATTACTAACTCTGTGGCCGTAGCGACATCGTCTTGGTCAAGAGCTATTTCTAACGGCAATTCTTCGTCTAGTTCATCAACAACACCATCTCCGTTACCGTCTTGGAAGAAGCCGTCGCCGTCAATATCGTAGCGGTACTCCCACCACCACTGCTGGCCGATAACCATGACGTCAAGTTCGTTTTCTTCGTTCTCTTCTTCTAGCTCCCAAATGGTTCCAACCATTGGAATCGAAAGGCCTAAGAGAAGTAGGAAAGGAGCGATAGTCCATCCCCACTCGAGTGTCGGATTTCCGTGCACCTGCTCAGGCAGGTCATCAAAATCGTCGGTCTCGGGGTTGACTTTCCCTTTTATCGCCAAGGCCACGGTGCCAAATACCACACCGAAACCAATAACAAACATAATGACCCAAACCCATGGAGTCATTAAGTCATAAATTGTCTGGGCCCTGGGTCCGCGAGGCTCGAAAGTATTAAGTGGCTTGTCTTCAGCACAAGCAGAAATGAGGAGAGCGAGGCCTCCGAGTGCGGCTAACTTCTTAGCTTGGAGCGAGCTGAATCTATTCATCGACCACTTCTCCAACGGCTTCTTCGTCTCCGTGTCCAATTTCTCTTTCACCTATCCCAGCCGAAACTATACCGCCTACAAGAACGGCAAGCGCTCCGAAGCCTAAAGCTCCGACAATAACTGATTTAGAAGGACTCTTCTTTGCGAACAGTGCTGCTCCAACAAAGATCAATAGTGCGATCACCGAAACTACTGCGGTCGCCCATGCAGGAGGCAAAGCCAAGAGAATTCTAGACACACCCACAACAATGAAACCGATTAAAGCTAATGAGGTCATCGGCACATCGAATATACCGCCCACTCGAGACTTAAATTCTCCAGCGACAGCTGGATCATCGGAAATGGAATCTGACCATGCTTGTAGCGCCCACTGCATCCCGACAATGAAGCCCAGGACTAGGCCTGCTACCAAGAAGATCGTGCCAAGTGCAATGCCTGTAACTGTCAATGCAGCAGCTAAAGCGAGCAACATC
Organism: uncultured Acidimicrobiales bacterium; assembly: GCA_938028175.1. Lineage (GTDB taxonomy): Bacteria > Actinomycetota > Acidimicrobiia > Acidimicrobiales > SZUA-35 > JAHDDW01. The sequence goes on along the minus strand of CALJAE010000050.1, from coordinate 9,221 downwards.
GGTGCTGCACTCGGCTGTGAACGCTCAACCGGATTAACACTTTGAATTAGACCTTGTGAATCAGCGACAACGCCTTCGCGAGTTAGCGTTGCGATTAGTCCGAGAGCGGCGAAAGCGAACGTAAGTGCAATCGCTATTCCGTAACCCAGATGTTCACCGACACCGTTTTTGTACCCTACGCTGAGCGTTCCAATTATGTTGCCCCCAGTAGCCATACCGTAAACAGAGGCAGCCACATAGCTCATCAAGCTAAGTGAAAGAAAGTATCTTGCTCCCCATTTAATCATTCAAACCTACTTAGTAATGTAAACCGTGTACCAAAGCACACCGTAGATAGCGGCTACTGCAGTCCAATAAATCGCAGCAGCGCTAACAGCTTCGTAACGCTCTCCTGCAAAATCTCCGACCACAGTTCTCAATAAGTTAAATCCAATGCCTACCAAGCCTGCAAAAGTAAGTACTAGGTGAACGCCCGCCAATGCCACGATTAGTACTGCAGCAAGGGTTTCTGATGGCTCAAGCTCTAGCAGAGTAAACAAATAGAACGACTGTACGACAAAGCCAAAACCAAATAACAAAGTCATTGACTGGGCCAAAATGGCATTTGATCGATCGTCGTTGGCAACTGCCGACCTCGCCCACCAAATACAAAAGAAACTAAACAACATTGAAAGACCCATATAGTTTGGCTGAGTCAACGGGATCGTCACGCCGCTTGGCAACCAGGTCTCGCCAGTTGAAATAACATCGGCGCGCTCGGCAGCATAGAGTGCTGTCAGGGCACCATAAGCCGCAAATAACACGGCTGACAAAAATGTTGCACCGGTCACAACCAGATTAGGCCGCTTCGCTTCTTTAGTTAAATCAAGTTCAGATAGCGGCTGATACGGCGTAATGTCGACCATTAAGATACTCCTGCTTCTAACTCAGGCATGTCACTCTTAGACTCGATTTCGGGTGCCTCAGGCGCACTAACAAAGACTTCTTCGGTCAAAGGAACAGCGCTAGAGACAACTGGTAGAGATGGAAAGTTCTCTTTCACGGGAGGGTTCGCAGTCGCCCACTCCAAGGTTAGACCTTCCCACTTCGGCTTAGCTGAGCCGGTGACCTTTGAGGTAGCGAGCGAAGCGACATTAGCGATCATCAGTAGAGACCCGACGCCCATAGCCACCATTCCTATGACGGGCAGCGCCGCAAACCACTCGCCGCTGTTGTCTGCAGCGCCAACAGAAAGCTCGATTGAATCCAATAGAAGAGTCGAAGCTAGTTGACCAATAGCCCAAGCGACCGCCCCAACTGCGGTCAATAGATTCGAAACCAAGACCATTGAAGATGTCAAGTGGCGGCCCCAGATCTTCACAGACCAATGCAAAGCTGCGGCATGGATGGAGATCAAAGCGGCTCCAACTAAGAGAGGGAACACTGGCCCGAAAGCGTAGAGTCCTTCAGCTTCTAAGACTCCTGCGTTAATCAAGTCTTGCTGCACTGTTGAAACAGACAAAGGTTCAATCTCAATCTCAGAAATCCTTGTTCCAATTGTGTCTACAGAGAGAACAACCCCTGCCGAAAAAGCCAGCTGCAAACCTGCAAAGGCTCCCATAGTTATGGATGAGAACTTCTTAGATTTTATGATCTTTACCAAGTTGTAGAACAAGACACTTCCGATACAACCAAGCGCACCAGCAAGCACCAAACCATGGAAAAAAACGCTTTCTACTGGGCGAATAGTTGTGAAGTAAGCTGAACCACCGACTGCTGCTAAGAAGCCCAAGAAGCCGATCGGAACCATTACTGGACGGGTATCAACAACTGGTCGACCAGTGTGCACTGCGACAACTTCGGTGGTCAAACCAAGAACAGGGACTAGCACGAACAGCGAACTAGCGGACCGAAGGAACGGAGCGGAAATACTTAGCAACTCAAACGTGTTTCCAATTGGCAAGTGGCCTGAACGTAACCGAATATAACTGATTGCAAGCTCTGCAACGAACACACCAAGAACGAAGGAACCAGAAAAGGCAAAGACCAGAAAAGACCAGACGCTTACTGGTGCATCTGAGAGATCCATGCCCTGAGCTCGACCGGCTAAGACTGTCGCAGCCACACTCGCCAATGCCCAGATCAGTCCAATGGCCATCAATCCAGCAGCCATAGTCCACAGCAGAACAAAGTCGAGTCTCTCTCCTGCTGGGCCGCCATCGAACACGTACGAGATAACTAGGAGAACTAAACCTGCGGCCCAAGTCCAGAACCCAGCCGTTGCGCCCTTCTCGAAGGCAAGGCCATTTGCCCCAACCTGTAGGGGGACCATATATAGAGCCAAACCTACAAACCCTGGCAGGATCGCCCCGAGAATTAAGACCTCACGGGCAACAGACCATATTTGTCGAAACTGATCTGCATTCTGAAACAGATCAAATGAAGCAAGATCGATCGCTTCGAAGCCGGCCGCAGCGGCTGCGACTAAGGCAATCAAGGTGACAAGCACGGACGCGCCAATCATCAGCCGGCCAACCTCTTTATGGCCAGAGGAGAGAATCTGTGTAGTCGCAGCGGGAGAACTAGTTTTAGTAGTGGTCATGGGCCCCAACTAACTAACTGGTCGACCGCCATGGCGACGAACAGAATAGTTAAGTAAGTGATCGAGAACTTAAAATACTTTATCGCCTGCTGAGCCTGTATTGATGCATCTTTGGAAACGTATAGTTGAAAAGCTCCGAAGGTAAATATGGCGCCCGAAACCAGGGCGGATAGCAGGTAGATCAGACCAGTCTCTGCAACGAAAGCAAAGCCCAACGAAAAGAACCACGTTATAGCGGCGTAAATAGTCATCTGAAGGGCTGTCTGCTTGTGACCGGCGACGGCTGGCATCATCGGAACAGATGCATTTTTGTAGTCGGTTTCATACTTAATCGCCAGCGCCCAAAAATGGGGAGGTGTCCAGAAAAATATGACCGCAAACAAAATCCACGGGGCGAGCGCCAACTCGTTAGTTACCGCACTCCAACCAACGAGGGCTGGAACTGCACCAGCTGCTCCACCTATTACAATGTTCTGCTCGCTACTGCGCTTAAGCCACAACGTATAGATAAAGACGTAGAACAAACAGGCTGATACAGCTAAAACAGCTGACAAATAGTTAACTGTAAGGCTCAGCCACAAGAAGGCCGTAATCTCCAAAATATATGCGAACAGCTTGGCTTCCCAAGGCTTAATCGCTCCTGTCACCAATGGCCTTCTCGCCGTTCGTTCCATCAGCGGATCAATATCGCGGTCGATGTACATATTAAAGGTATTCGCCCCCGCAGCAGCCAAGGCACCACCTATAAATGTGTAGATCATGAGAGGCACACTTGGAAGACCGCCTTCCGCTACAAACATTGTGGGGATAGTTGTGATCAGTAAAAGTTCAATAATTCTTGGCTTAGTCAGTGCCAAGAAATCGCGCCATCTATGTAGTCCGGAAAGCTGTATCTGCGGAGCCGTTAACTCTGTTACCACAGCGGCAATCCTATCTCACAAAAACGAGTTAGGCCTCGCCTCAGGCGAACAAGGCTCTCAGGGATTCGTTACTCTGATTTTGATAGAGAGTAAACGGATCTATAAGCGCCATTCCCAAGCCTTCTGAAAATGATTGTTCTGAACCAACAGAGAGATCGAGATTTTGTTCGGTTGACAAGTTTGATTTGAAAATACCGGCAGCTGAAACAGGTAGAAAATCCTCATAAACAATAGGATCTGCCCGCACAAATCCTTCGTCTATCAGTTGCGATAAGTCCTCGACCTTTGCCCCAGATGGGAGCTGTCCGAGAGCGCTAAATTCAAAATAACCCAGGTCTCTCTTCCTTAAATCTTCATGAGTATCTGGGAAGCCAGCAAAGGCCATACTCAAAGCAGCATGCCCTGATCCGCCTTCTCTGAGGAGCCCCTGCGACTTTTTGAGAGCAAGGTCATAAAGCTGCCGCCCTTTGGGAGTGAGAGCGATCCCACGCTGTTCTATCTCACCGAAACGAGCTGTGTGGGAGCCAGGACGTAAAGCGCCATTAGATGAAGGAAAATTGACTGACTCTGACAAAGCCATAAACGAAGTTTGGCGTAGCAGTATTGGACATTTTCGCTTTGGCGGACCTTCAATAGTTTCCTTCGGAGTGATACCACGCTTCGACATGGTTGCATGAGCGACGTCGATATCAAGAGTCCTTGGCGTTAAGTGATTAATATGAGGCCCTTGAAAGCTAACGATGTCAGCAACCAGACGATGAGCATTCAGGAGCTCTTCGTAAAGCTGCAGCCCGACACTGGCATCAGAATGCCACCTAAAGGTCTCCATAAAGGTTGCCACAAATTCATTCGTCTCTGACTTGGATAGGCCTTCACCTGTCTCTGCAAGATCAAGCATCCTTAGCGAATCCTTTGAGAAAATACTTCTGTTGTCAATCAGGTCGCTAGCGGTGTTACGTAGTTTTTCATCGGCGATACCTTCAAGATTCAGCACCGAAGTAAACATGCGAAATGGGTTAGCGGCAAGCGCTGCGGGCGTAATCGGCCTAAACGCAGTTGACTGCACTGGCAAGCCAGCTGGACCCAGATCATAGTAACCGACAGGGTGCATTCCTAAAATACGGAAGAACCGCGCCATTGTTTTTAGCTCAGCGAGGCTACCCAACCTGATTGCGCCATGCCGCTCAGCGTTAACACGCTCCAGCCCACTACTAGCGACTAGTTGTTGCTCTAGTTGCTCATCTCGGGCCAAAACCTCAGCATTTATATCTTCGACAAGTTCGATGAGAGTCCCGTAAGCGGGTACCTCAGCTCGATACATTTCCGAAATTGCTGAAGCGAATTCGGACCGAATGTCATCTGCAGGTTCTGGAGTTCGCACGTGCCTACGATATCGCCTGTTTTGCTAGTAGTTCGACTGGATGCATCGGTTCGTAGCCAAATCTGCGCATCTGTGCCCTACACGAATAACCTGCGGCCAAAATTTGCCCTTCAGACTGCTTGATTATTGGTTCCCAATAATCGGTAAATAGTGATCTGCTCATCTCGGAGTTTTCTCGTTCGTGGCCGAAAATACCTGCCATGCCACAGCATGTTAATGAATGCCTCTTAACGTCTAGCCCAGTGCCATTCAACACATCCAAATAGCCCGACTCAGGCTGGTGGCCCTGCGAACAGTGCGTGAAAAGGTTGGCCTGACCCATTCCAGAACGGTTGACACCAATGATGGCCAAATAGTCTCCAAAATCTCGAACGCCACCACGATCCACCTCGACGTTTACGTTCGGATACTCATTCGCAAATAGCGAGACAATCGAAGGTTCTAGCCCAACGACTGGTCTATCCAACCTCTCCAAGTTTGTTAGCAACTCCGCCTGACGATCGACAGCTTTGACAAACTTGGACCTTCTACCCTTGACGTGATCGAACTTTGCTGAAGGGATAAATCGAGTTGTAGCCACTTTCCTTCCTAGCCCTTGAAGTAATTCAATCGCAGCAGCCAACACGGCTGGATCTAAATAGGTCGTAAAGAAGTCCAACATGATGACCACATCAGCGGAAATATTTTTAGTTTTCGCATCTATTCGCTCAAGCCCATGCAGCTGTGGTGGAGGCGACTTCAGTTTCGGTAAGTCAGCCAGTCCAAGAGTCGGAGCCGCAAGACCACGACCACTGTTGATCAAAGGTCTAAGTATCTTCTTTGATCCGATTCTTTCAAAACTAGACAGCACCGAATTGCGAAACTTGTGTTTAAAACCTAGACCGTCATAGGACTGAAAAAATCTCGACTTCAATTCTCCCATGTCTACATTTACCGGACACTGCGTGGTACATGCAGTGCACGACAAGCATTGATGTAATGACCAAGCCAGTTCATCTGCCAACAAACCGTCAGAAGGATTTGCTTGCCATGAACGAATTAGGTCAGACCTTCCCTTAGGTGAGAGTCTCGGATCTAAAGTGACTTTATAGGAAGGGCACATGGGATCATCTGGGGCCCAGCTGTGACAGATTCCATTGCCGTTACAGTCAATTGCGGACGAAAAGACATCTGAGCCAATCACGCGATTTGTCTCAGCGCGAAGGGGAACTGAATCGATTCTCAAGAGTTCAGTCTCTTGGTTGAGCGGCGTGTACAACTTACGCGGATTGAAGATATTGGCCGGATCAAAAGCTGTCTTGATCTCCCTCATGGACTTGTACAAATCATCTGAGATCCCTCGGTATTCACCTCGAAAACCTCTGCCATGCTCCCCCCAAAGGACTCCCCCATAGGAACCAACAAGCTGGGAAACTTCATCCGATAGCTGGCGAACCAACTGGACGTCCTTCTCTTCTGTCAGGTCCATTACCGGCCTTACATGAACACAGCCGACATCGGCATGTCCAAACATTCCGTACGCCAGGCCGTGACGATCAAGTATCTTCGTAAACTGTTTTACAAAGTGGCCCAGACTTGCCGGAGGCACTGAACAGTCTTCGATGAAGGGAACCGACGCTCCGGACGCGCTCGGCTTCGCAAGAAAACCGACTGCGTCGGCTCGCAACTTCCAAAGACTGTTTACTAGTTCAGGATCAGACAGCTCAACAACTTCAGCAGAAAAGTCACTAAGACGAGAACTAAGGTTTTGCACTGATGCATCGAACTCCAAAATTAACAGTGCCCTGTTCTCGAGATTCAGATGACGTGAGAGCCGACGTGCGCTTGGTGAACCAGCAGCCAACCTCAAAGTTCTATCATCTAACGCTTCGATGACTAGCGGTTCGAGTTCTCTTAGCCGAACCGAAGTCTCTACCGCCCCTTGAAACGAAGCAAATGACATAACAAATGTCTGTACTTTGCTTCGGGTAGGAACAAGTGACACCTCGACTGCAGTCACTAGCCCTAAAGTTCCTTCTGCCCCACAAAACAGTTTGGTGAAGTCAATGAGTTCACCATCTGCTTCACCCAAGTTGTAGCCAGAGAAACCCCGCTCGATCTTAGGCAAAGCAGCCAAATCAGCATTTTTAATAGCGCTATTTACTGCTGCAGAGACTGATGTAGGGGCAAGATCTACTTCCGGTAAATTCGATTCGTAACCGGGTTGAACAAACCGAACTATCGAACCATCAAAGAGCACCGCTTGTAGAGCCAAAATGTGTTTGTTGGTTCGACCATACACAAGCGAACCTTTTCCAGACGCATCAGTCGCTACCATTCCGCCAATAGTTGCCCGAGATGATGTTGACGTATGCGGAGCAAACATCAAGTCATGAGTTTTGAGTTCTGAGTTCAATTCACCGAGCACTACTCCCGGTTCAACAATCGCAGTTTTCGAAACTGAGTCGATCGATGTAATCCGGTTCATTTTTCGACGAAAGTCAACAACAATTTCAGTTGTTAAGCTCTGACCATTTGTTCCAGTGCCTCCGCCACGCGCCACTAATTCAAACGGCTCTACCAGTGCATTGTTAGCTTTCACAAGCACGGCAACATCTTGTGCCGAATTTGGGATAACAATCGTCGAAGGTTCGAGCTGATAAATAGAGTTATCCGTCGAGTATGCGACTCGGCTAGAGACATCGGACTCTAGCTTCCCGGTAAAGCCTTCAGAATCTAAGACTTCGTTCAACAAATTAAGTTGTGCGACTATAGACACCGCCCAAGATTAGTTTAAACCGCCTAGAATGACCCGCATGAACGAAGCTGATCCACTGTTTGAAGCAATAGTCAACCTCTCCAAGCGTCGAGGAATTGTTTTTCCTTCTGCAGATATCTACGGTGGATTTAGATCAACCTATGACTACGGCCCAATTGGTGTGCTCCTCTTACGCAATGTTAAAGATGCGTGGTGGGAGTCAATGGTCCAAAAACGCCATGAAGTAGTAGGCCTTGATGCCTCTATTTTGTCTCCACCTCAGGTTTGGGAAGCGTCAGGACATCTTGCCAATTTCACCGACCCACTCGTCGACTGTAAAGAATGTGGTAACCGATTCCGTGAAGACAAGCTAGAAGATCCAAACGCCTGTCCTAATTGCAAAGCTAAAGGAAGCTTCACCGAGGCTCGGCAATTCAACTTGATGTTCGAAACACAAGCCGGGCCAGTTGCCGACGCTGGTGCAGTCGCCTACCTACGACCTGAGACGGCCCAGGGTATGTTTATTAACTTTGCTAACGTCCTCAACACGTCTCGTAAGAAGCCGCCATTTGGAATTGCTCAAGTTGGTAAGAGTTTCCGTAACGAAATTACTCCCGGAAACTTTGTCTTTAGAACTCGAGAGTTCGAACAGATGGAGATGGAGTACTTCGTACCACCCGACGACGCCGAAAAATGGTATGAATACTGGTGTCAAGAACGTATGGACTGGTACCTAAACCTGGGTATGACTGCCGACAAAGTTCGCTTACGCCCACACGACGATGATGAGCTAAGCCACTATTCTTCTGGCACATCCGATGTCGAATACATGTTCCCATGGGGTTGGGATGAGCTAGAGGGAATTGCCAACCGTGGAGACTTCGACCTGACTCAGCATGCTGAACACTCAGGACAAAAACTCGACTACTTCGATCCGACGACTGACACTCGCTGGACTCCACACGTTATTGAACCTGCTGCAGGGGCAACTCGAACCATGATGGCATTTCTGATCGATGCCTATACCGAAGAGACTGGCGAAACTGAGCGAACAGTTCTTCGACTTCACCACAAGCTGGCTCCATACAAAGTCGCTGTGCTTCCTCTAAGTAAGAAGTCTGAACTCGAAGGGCCTGCTCAAAAGTTGTTTGACGAACTGGCTCAGGTCTACATGTGTGACTACGACCAAACCCAAGCAATTGGTAAGCGCTATCGACGTCAAGACGAAATCGGGACCCCATATTGTGTGACAGTTGACTTTGACACGCTAGAAGATCAAGCTGTGACCATCAGAAGTAGAGATTCAATGGAGCAAGAGCGAGTTTCGCTTGACAAAGTGCTTCCTTGGCTCAACGACAAACTCTCCTAAGTAGGCAGACTTTTAATGAACCTCCGTGCTCTCGGCTACTTTGTCGCTCTCACAGAACGAGGTAGCTTTTCTGCCGCTGCTGATGCTTGTGATGTCAGCCAATCGACGGTTTCTACGCAACTGAAAAAGTTAGAAGATGAGCTTGGCGTAGAACTGATTGACCGATCACAGCGAGAAGTGAAACTAACTCGTGCTGGCGAGCAAGTACTGGTTCACGCAAAAGAGATTGGAGC
>CALJAE010000049.1 GCA_938028175.1 uncultured Acidimicrobiales bacterium | reverse complement strand
GTCTTTACTGCCCCGTATGCACAGTGAGCTAGGCCGATCGAGCTAAATAGCTCAAGACAAATGTTTTGTACGTCGATTTCGGGGGAGTAGCGGGAGATTTGAAAGGTCCGGATGAGTAATTTAATGGACATGCTGGCGCAGATAAGCAGCGAAGTTAGCCAGGGTGTCGAGGCCAACAAAACGGCCCAAGCCACGGGTAGAGCAGCTGAAGTGGCGACGAGCTCTTCTGAGATTCGTCAGCTCCAAGACCAAGTAGCTCGTCTTCAAATTGGAACCGAAGCAATGTGGCGGTTACTGAGCGAACCTCTTGGTTTTACAGATCAACACCTGTTCGACGTTATTGAAGCACTAGATAAGTCTGATGGAACTAAAGACGGTCGATTCATGCCTGCTCCGGTGAGCTGTAGCTGCGGGGCAGCAATAAATGCTGCAGCTGAGAAGTGTCAGTTCTGTGGAACTGAGACAGACCGTCGCAAAGTCTTCTAGCGCACTAGGTGTCAATATGGTTGCGAATTGCCCGAATATGGTCGGGGCCGATACCGCAACAGCCGCCAACTAGGGTTGCTCCAGCCGAGATCCATTGATCTACGAATCGGAGATACGGCTCGGGTCCAAGATCTTGCCGTAGTAGCGTATTGCCGGCTGAATCTTGGTCATGCACGTCGGTAAAGGCGTTGGCGTAGGCTCCCACACGGAGTTGAGTTCCATTCAATAGTTTGCACGCAGTTTCGACTGCTCTAGTGATGGTCTCAGGCTTTGAACAGTTAAAAAGTAGAGCATCAACTTTTGAATTAACAGAGCGGATTACTTGCTCCAGAGGTTCGCCCGACCGAAGGACCGGTTCGGCGCGTGTGTCATCGAGTGTAAAGCTCGCCCAGAGAGGGGCTTCAAATGATTCTGTTCGATACTTTCTTATTGCGTCGTTTCCTGCTTGGAATTCAACTAGCGAGCTGATTGTCTCATGTAGCCAAATATCGATGTGCTCATCTTGAGCTTCTACCAACACCTTGTAATACTCGTTAGCCAAGTTTTCATTAAAGTGCTGTGGCTGGTACGAACCAAACAATGGGGGTAGGGATGCTGCCACCGCAACTGGGTGATCTGCTTCTTGTGCCGCAGCCTTTGCGATGTGGGTTGATAGGTGTGCGAGGTCAGCACCTCTTTTGGCGAAACGTTCTGGCCCCAGGGTATGTGGCACTATCGCGTATGCATTAGTAGTGATGACTTCTGCGCCGGCTGCTATAAAGTTTGCATGAGCCTCGGCAACAAACCCTGGGTCATCCATAAGAGCAAGCGCTGACCATTCAGGATTACGGAAGGGAGCGCCCATCTTCTGAAGTTCTTTACCCATGCCTCCGTCGAGAAGGGTTATGGAGTTTGTCGGCGGCGAGTTTTCCACGGGTTTGAGTTTACTCCCAGCGAAACACTTTAAATGCAATTGGGTAAGACACCAGGGCCCAGCCGCCAAGAATAAGTATTTCTTGCCAGACGTCTGTGATGAAAAAGCTTTCAGTAGTAATCAGTCGTAGGCCGTCGTTTACCGTTGTGAGTGGGATGAACTTTGAGACGGTCTGTAGCCAATCTGGCATTAAGAACGTTGGAAAAAACACGCCAGATAAGAACATCATTGGGAACGCTACAAGGTTCGATACTGGCTGGGCTTGCTTATCGTTCTTGGCCCAGCCGCCAATGATTGTGCCAATGCCCAGCATTGAGACAGTTGAAATAACAATGAAGACTACGAAGCTAAACCAGTCGCCTACCATCTCGAAGTCGAAAGCTAGGGTAGCGACCAAGACAAGAATGGCTATCGACACAATTGCTAAGACGGCGTACACCAGTGCAACGCTGAGAACTATGTGAAGTGATTGAATCGGAGCTACACGCAGACGGGCAATGGCCCCAGTTTTCTTATCAGCCGTAAACCCGTTGGCCATACCAAAGACTGTCAGTCCAAGAATAGAAAAGCCCATCAGCCCAGCGGTCAGATAGTCAAATGCCTCTAGCGCTTCGGCTTCAACTGGTTGGTCTACTGGAACAACTGGAGGGTTGTAGGGTTCGAGTTCGTTGTTTAGCTGAAATAGTTCTGCATTTAAGATCGCTCGGAGTGCAGCAACATCTGATTCTTGACTAGCAAGATACTGCAAACCAACCGAGGCTGGTGCATCAGGGACCTGGTCGAACTCTTCGTCAATCACAATGACTGCTTGGATCTGTGACCTAGTTAATGCATCTTCTCGGTCTTCGTCTGTCTCGAAGGATTCCACGCTGAAAGATTCTGAAGATTCGATTCTTTCTTCGACTCGGGCAGCAAGTGGGCTATCAGATTCGTTGACTAGGCCAACAGATGCGTTGAACGATGTGTCATCTCCGCCAAAAATAAAGCCAAATATAACTAGGAACATCAATGGGAATGCAATCGTGAAGAACATTGCCACAGGGTCTCGCCAGAAGCGTTTCATGTTGGCTTTGGCAAGAGCCATTACTTTTGTAAACACAATTACTCCCTCAGTTCTTTACCAGTTAGGTCAATAAAGACATCTTCTAAATTGGCTTGAACAGCAACAACATCTTTCTTGAAGCCTTTGTCTAGAAGTTTCTGAACCAGGTTAGCTGGAGTATCTAGGGCAATGATTTTGCCAGCGTCCATGACCGCAATTCGATCACACAAAGTTTCTGCTTCATCCATGTAGTGAGTGGTGAGCACAACGGTAATACCAGAAGCTTTGATTTGCTCTACAAGGTCCCATAGCGATCTTCGAGATTGTGGGTCGAGTCCTGTCGTTGGCTCATCCAAGAAAATCACTTTGGGTTTGTTTACGAGAGCGACAGCGATTGAGAAGCGTTGGCGCTGACCACCAGACAAATTCTCAACATAGGAATCAGCTTTCTCGGTGAGTTGTACCTTATCTAGCAGTTTCATGGGGTCTACTTTTCTTCCGTAAAGCCCTGCAAACATTTCGAGATGTTCACTCAGTTTGAGTTTGTCGTAGAAAGCGGTTGTCTGTCGCTGAACTCCGATGAGTGGTTTCACATCATCAGGATTTGTATGCACGTTTACATTAGCGAGAGTTATTTCGCCTGAATCGACGTCTCGGATACCCTCAATCATTTCTAGCGTCGTAGTTTTGCCAGCACCGTTTGGTCCGAGAATGCCAAATACTTCTCCGGTATCTACGGTGAAGCTAATGGAATCTACGACCGTTTCGTCTCCGTAAGACTTTCGTAGATTTTGTACTTCCAAAATTGTTTGTTCCACTCCTAGACTCTACCGATGATCTCATCAACCCTCCAGCTAACTCCGATACTTATTTAGCGGCGTTTTGAGTGTTTATTGTTAGGGGAAGTTGCTCTTTAGCCACAGGGTTTTGGTGTCGATCATCTAATTGATGTCTGGGTGGGTAAAAGAGAATAGATTCTTCGCTAGCTATAGTCCCCTAGTAATTGCCGGTTACTTACTAAGTGGTGTTGTCTTTGCGATCTGGGTCTGGGTTTTCAACGGGGGAACAATTGCGCCATGGCTTTATCTTGCCGTGTTGGTTCGAGTTGGCTTGGGAGCCGCGTTTGTAGGTATTAGGGCAAAGAGCGATCGGGGTGTATCTGCAAAAGGTTGGTGGTTCGTAACTGCTGGAATCATCTTTGCAGCAATAGCGACGTTGGTTCGCTATCCAAACAATGCAGAGCCCGCAGATTCACTTTCGGTAGCTGTGTTGAGCATCATAGGTTGTGTTGTTTTTATACTGATGGTTTGGGATCGCATCCCCGATGTTTCTAGGACCCGTGTACTTGGCGATTCAATTTGGCTAGCAGTAGCCACAACAGCAGCACTTTGGTTTGTCGTAGTATTGCCGATTGCTTCTTCTCCCCAAGTTCAAACGCTTGACTCGGCGGCGATTTTTATTCAAATTGCGTCGCTGAGCTTAGCAACAGCTCTATTGATTAACCTTTGGGCCCGAGAAAAGAACAGAAGTATTCTTAGTCCTGCGATCTTACATTTCGGATTTGTCTACTTGTCGCTTCTTGCCATCCTGGACATACTCAGAGCCTTTGATCTAATAGCGTTTGACAATCACATAGAATTTCTAGCCTTCTTTAGCGACTTTGCTTTTGTCATTGCTTCTCAGATTAAGTCGGATAAGAAGCAAAGCTCGGTAGTTCAGTCAGCAAAGGGCGTCCATGTTGCCGCTATCACAAGCGTCCCAGCGATAGTTGCAATAATTTCTCTTTTCTTCACAGCTCCACCGGAACATAAAACGTCAATTGTTCTTGGAGCGATAGTTTGTGCGGTGCTAGTCACCAGGGTGTTTAT
>CALJAE010000048.1 GCA_938028175.1 uncultured Acidimicrobiales bacterium | reverse complement strand
AACGATCCAAACACACCTGATGTTAATGAGAACTTGACGATTGACTTTGGTTTCTATGAGCCTGAGCTGTTCTCTATTGGAAACCAGATATGGGCCGACACAAATAACAACGGCCTGATCGATCCAGGAGAAGAGTTCTTCGAGGGTATTTGGGTTGAGTTGTTTACCGACAACGATGGTGACGGCATAGCCGATGACACCAATGGTGATGGTGTAGTTGATACAGCGGATGCCGTGCAGACTACGGTTACTGATGCTGACGGACTTTATCTATTCGATAGTGTGCTTGAAGGCAACTATATTGTTGGTATTCCGCCAATCGAGTGGGATGAAGATGGGCCACTATTTGGCTGGCTTTCATCTGACCCGACATCGCCTGACGCTAACGACGATGTTGACAACGATGACAATGGTGCTCCGGGGCCGTTCGGATATGTTTGGTCGACTACTGTTGAGCTAAGTAGCGGGGCTGAGCCTACCGGTGAGAACCCAGATAACGATCCAACCACTGACGATGGTAACGAGAATCTAACCATAGACTTTGGTTTCTATCAGCCGATCTTTGACTTGGCTTTGTTCAAACAGCTAGCCGATGGAACTGACGCTGCTGAGGTTAACGTTGGTGACTCGGTTGACTTCACCATCACATTGGTGAACCAGGGTGATGTAGCGGCGTTTGAGCCAAGTGTCATCGACTATGTTCCAGAAGGTTTGATTCTCAATGATCCTGATTGGACTTTGGAATCTGATGGTACTGCGACTATCACATTGACTGGTGTGACGATCGAGCCAGGTGAGCAGGTTGAGATCCCGATTACATTTACAGTTTCTGATACAGCGAGTGGGGAGCTTGTTAATCTTGCTGAGATAACTGAAGCCTTCCCAGTTGATGTGTTGGGTAACGTTATCTTTATGCCGAATGGTGTAGTGCTTCCTGACATCGATTCAGTTGCGGATGCTGACAATACTGATCCATTGATTGATAACGAGATTGGTTTGACTCCAGCTGAAGGTGATGAGGACGATCATGATGTTGCGGTTCTCACCATCGGTGGTCCAACGTTGGCACTGACAGGTGCTTCGACCACTTGGTTAGCTGGAGTTGGTGCTTTGATGGTAGGAGCTGGAATCCTGTTGAAGAGACGCAGGCGACTAGCCATCTAGCTGGATCAGAGTCAATTTGAATTGTGTGTTTGGGAGGCCCTCGGGCCTCCCAAACTCGTTTTGTTTGCCTAGCTATCGAGTGCCTAGCTATCGGCGGTTAATTTGAAAAGTGACTCGGCGGTTCAGAGCTTTACCTGCTTCAGTCGAGTTATCTGCCACAGGCTGGCTAGACCCTCGCCCTTCGGCGATAAAGGTATCTTGGAATGATTCCGCAGGGGCACCCGTGGCAGCTGCAGCCAATCCGATCAGAGTGTTGACTACAGTCTGTGCCCGTTGTTCGCTTAACACCTGGTTCGCTGCCGCTGAGCCAACGTTGTCTGTGTGTCCAGTCACCGTGATAGTTCCTTCAGAAGTGAACATGATAGGTAGGATAGCGATTAGGTTTTCAGCATCTTGCGCAGCCAGATTCGCTGATCCGGTCTCGAACGTCAGGGTCAGGGTTAGGAAAGGATTGTTGTTAATTGATCCAGCTTCCCAGTTATCGAAAGCCAGTAGTCCTCCGACCGATTCAGGGAAGCGGCCCCAAGTGAAACCAGCAAATAGTGTTTCATCGACTGTTACGTCAATTTCGACGTCCTCACCAAAGAATTCGGTAGAAGATGTAGTGATAATTTGTCGTATCTCTTCCGTCTTTACAACGCCGTCAACAGTGGTCTTTCGTCGGTGTGAACAATTGCAATATTGGAGAAACCTTTGTCTACAACAGTTATGTTGTTAACGATTTCCTGATCGAATCCTGATTCTGGTCCTAGGAAGTCTGCAAACTTAGACTTGAATTCTTCGGAAGGTGCTTCTCCAGAAAGTGTCACAGTTGTGTCAGTAATTTCGATGTCGCCAAACTCAATATTTGTTGCCATGAGCTGAACGAGGCCAGCAATGGACTGATCGTAGGGGTTCGGTTGTAGTTCGGTATTTGTTTCAATTGAGTTCGTGCCATTGGTCGAGTAAGCGAGAGTGATCAGAGGCTCTAGTATTGCCATTGTTTCTGGAGCTGCCTGACCGGTTGCTACAAAGGAGTTGCCGTTAACTACAAAGCGTAGACCATCGGTTGTTTGATCTGTCGCAGCTAGCTCTAAGTTTGGTATCGTCTCTTCAGAGCTTTCTGAGCTAGTTTCGTCGGATTCCATTAGATCTGATGAAACCAGCATGGAACTCTCTCCACTTCCTAGAAGGATCCAAGCGATTCCACCAGCTAGTGCCACACCGGACAGGCCTAGAACTACACTTAATTTTTTTTTGCTTTTTGTCTTGTCGTCCATTTTTACCTATCGCTAGTGAGATCTTTACGACCTCCACCTCCGAGGTATCGAAGCGATATTGGAGTTCTGTATTTATTTTCTCGGAATGTCTCAAATAAGGTACTTTTATAGCCTTAAAAACAAGTTT
>CALJAE010000047.1 GCA_938028175.1 uncultured Acidimicrobiales bacterium | reverse complement strand
ACGATGTTTAGCTTGGCGTTTACGGCCGCTGTTAGGAATGCTTCCATTTGCGTGTCGATGGTTTCATTAGCGTGCAGGTCGCGTAGTGTTCGCAAGTCTCTGTTAGGGATGCGGAAGGACACTGAGTATGAGGTATTGGATGTGTGTGTTGCGTTTACTCTTATCCCGCTCGGTAATCTCGTGTTGAATGACGGATGATGGGGATCGAATGCCGAGTCATACATGCCTAGGGTCATCCGAAGGTTGGTTAGCCACGTGTTCATTGTTACTAGATCGGTGAACAATGGGGCTGCTATTTCTCTCCTTCCATTTCTGTGGACAAGAATTGTGTTCTTAGTTCCATTCAAAAATACGTCTGAAATGCCTTCGAGTCTTTGGATGTAGTTGGTTACTCGGTGGCCGTAGGCATAGTCAAAAATATTTCGGAGGGTCGAGATGTGCTGGTCGGCTGACAGATCTAGTCCGTGATTCAACTTGTGTTCTGACAGTATCTTTTGGGCGGCAGCTCGGAAGAGTTCACGGATCTGCTCTCGTTCTTGAATATCAGATTCAGCCATTTGTGCATGAGCAATTGAGCGCACCTGTGTGGCCATCTGCTCGAGAGTGTCCTCAGTTATGACATCGACTTGAGGTGGGTGTTCGAGATTAGCTATCGGTGTTGGTCTACTCATACCAGCACCGCCTGCTGCACCTGCAGAAGTGTTTGGGCAAACTTATCTGCTTCTTGCATTAGTGCTGAGCGTTGCAGGATTCGGTTGTTTGGTTTCTCGAACAAAGAGCGTGCTCCGGCTGGGTCATCTGGAATTTCTAGCACTACATCTATTTCGGAGTATTGCTTAATTGCTTTGTTTGGTTGCCCGTTCTTGCCGACTACTGCCCACCCGACTTCGATTCGTGGGTCAAGGAGTTCTTTGATGGCGTTAGTGCTGAAAACGATGTCACTATTTGAGGCCCTATTAACTAAAACAATCACGCTGTTTAGCTGATCAAGGGCGCCGAGCGTCGGGCTAGTGGGGTTGAGTCGTCCCAGGTCAATTACGCTTGTAAGCTCCTGATCAGATGCGAATTGTCTAAACAATCGTTCAGCCGAACTCGCTAATAGGTTTGTGACTGATTTGGGCGAGCTTGTGGAACTTAGTAAGTTTTGTCCATCTGGGATTTGAGTGGCATGGTTGCGCCAGCTGGGTTCTTGCGATGTGTCTGCTGCATAAGTGAATAGAGAGTCTGCGTAGAGTTGGTAGCTCAAAGCTACTTTGCTTCCTGCAGGGTCAGCCTCAATCAATAATGCTTCAGAGAGCCCACCAAGTTCTGGACCTTGCGACGCCATGCGTGCGGTAAGTGCGGAGGACACTAACATGGTCCAAGTAGTAGCTCCAGGGGAGCCCACAAAAGAGGTGAACCCTAGCGCTGTCATTGTGACCCTCGAAGCGCTATCTTTACTCCGCCTTGTTGTGTAGAGGCGTTGGTTACTTCAACAGCTTCGGATCGGGTTAAGACAAGAGCGTACAGTATTTCGTTTCCGACACCAGTTTCAGAAACGGTTATGTCAAATACTTCTACGTTCTCGGCTACGAGTTTTGCTTCGGAACTTGCAGTGGCGGCTGTAAACACATCCACACGTGACCCGATAGAAACTTTCGGTGTTGGGTAGTCTCCGGGCTTTAATAGAACTCCAAGAACAGTATTTCCGGGGGCGACGCTTATCGTGTCTGCCATATCTGTAGTTGTTAGTGGCTCGCCTACACCTATTGGGCCGGCCGCTAGTCGTCCGACTACTTGGTCGAGGGTAGTGATTCGTCCAAAGTCTCCACTGGTTTCAATGACGGCTAAATCCGAGCGGGTAATTGTTTCGCCCTGGCTGATGTTGGCTGTTGCTACAACTGTTGGCACAGATTGGTCGTACCAGGTCCACCACCACACGCCAGCTAAGCAAGACCCTAGGATCAAAATAGCGCTCACGAGTAGAGCTGGGCGAGACTTTTTGTTGACTGGAGGAACAAGGCGAACCGGGGCAGAATCGTGGCGGTTCTTTTTGGCGAGCATTAACATTGGGCGGGTTCTCCATCAGTAGACAAAGCGGTTAACTATCTCATAGAAGAAAGAGTCAGAAAAACCAGCAAAAGCGAAGTAATGGTTTGAGTCCGCCTGGTTTATCTAATGCCGTCCGTTTCTGAGAGTTAAGTAGAACCTACAACATGCAGCACGAAGCAGCAAGTCGAATGGTGAATTAGTCGATAACCGTTGCAGTGTCTTAGTTTTTTGTTTCACCCCTCGGTGTTAAGTCAGGGGGTTATCAAGAATGGTGGTTTCTGGTTAATAGCAGAGGTGCGGGTTTGGTTGTGGAGAGGTCTGTTGCGTTTGGTTTGAATGGGTCGCTGTTGAGTAGTGTTTGTTTTGGGATTGCTAAGACTTGAATCGTTCTTGGTGTTTCAATTTGGTTTACCCATTCGGTTAGCTTCTCGATTCGGCGTTCTGGCTTGGGGCAGTCGAATACGAATGTGAGCGCTGGCGGTGTGGTACCCGGGTACTGTTGTTTCCATTGGTGTTGTTGACGTTTGTGGTTTGTAGTTGGCTGGTATTCAGCCCATTGCTGATAAGCGGTGATTTTGTCTCTTAGTGTTCGGAGTCCTTCGGTTCCTCGATCTAGTTCGATTATTCCGATGTAGCTTTCTTGATCGGTGTCGTATGTGAATATTGCGTCGGCTGCCAAGTATCGTTTATTTGTGTATGGGTGTGGGTGCTCCAGTTGCCAGTCATCGAGTTTATGTCCGTTTTGTGTGGCTTGTTGGTGGAGGTGGATACCTATTTCGGTCACAGCTTTGTGATGTCTGAATTGGGTTGAACTAACTCTGATTCTTTTTGCCGATCTTTTCGTTGGGTGGCCAAGTTGTCTGAGTGCTTCGTCGGTTAGTGACCAGTATGCGTGACCGAACTGTTGACATTGTCGATCTACGAGGTGGTGTTTACGTAGACGGCTTAACGCTATGCCGGTGTTTCTTGTTGTTGTGTGCGGGTTGACTAGTTGGTTCAGTTGGGTTGTTGTTAGTAGGTGCCATTGGCGGATGGTTTCGAGAATCTTGACTTGGTTATCGGTGAGGTTGTGGTCAGTTATTGTCATTGCTGCCCTTTCTGTTCTGGGTAGCCAATTTTGGGATTGTTGGCTGTTTCTTCAGTTCGATTGTCAAGGTATTTGATTATGTTTTGGTTTAGTGCTGCGAGAGTTGTCAGTGCTTGGGCTGTGGTCGGGTTTTGATTTGGTTGGTTCGGCTCGACGTCTTCTTTGGGTATGTCGATTACTTGTGGGATGAGTGCTGATTTGAAGCTGATTGGTTTGGTGGTTTGTCCGTTGAAGTTGCCTACTGCTCTGAAGTGATATTTGTTGAGGCTGGTGAAGTCTTCGGTGGCGAGGTTGGTTTGTTTGGCGATTACTCGGGCGCTGTCTATTCCAAGGCGTGTTGCTGCGATGAGGTTGACGTTTGTGAACAGGGCTTGGAGTGTTCTGGTTGTTAGGGCTTCGGGGTTTTGGGTCATGAAGTGTGCTTTGAATCCGAATTTGCGTAGTTGTTCAAGGGTGTGTTGTATTGAAGTTGCTAGCGCTGGTTCGTAAGATTGGAGTTCATCTAGGTATAGGTTGACGGTGGCTCGTTTGTTGGCGTTTTGGGTTCTTCTCGAGAAGGCGGAGCGCAG
>CALJAE010000046.1 GCA_938028175.1 uncultured Acidimicrobiales bacterium | reverse complement strand
CCCGAATAGTGGCAGAGTGTTGTTGGGCTGCAGGAATCGATAAGAAGGTTCTGAGATTCTTGCCTATGCAAGATGGTGAAGCAAGCAAGCACTTAGTTTCGAGTTCACCGGCTGTGATTTTAACTGGTGCAAGTGAAACAGCACAAATGTTTCAACAATGGAACCCGAGCGCAAAGCTGTTCGCTGAAACCAGCGGGAAAAATGCAATTATTGTGACGCCTGCGGCTGATGTAGATCAAGCTGTTGAAGGTATTGCGTACTCTGCATTCGGCCACTCGGGCCAGAAGTGCTCTGCTGCTTCGATAGTTATCAGTGTAGATGGAGCCTGTGAGACACAAAGGTTCGTAAACCAGCTCAAAGATGCCGTTCAAGGTTATGCGATTGGCGATGCAACCGATTTGGGGTCTGATCTAGCTCATGTAGTTCTTCCTGTCGTAGGAAACCTCCAAAGAGCGTTTACTAGTCTTGATTCAGGGGAGCGCTGGTTGGTGAAGCCACAGAATCTCAAGGGAGATCCAAAGCTTTGGTCCCCAGGGGTCAAAACCGGTGTGCGACCTGGCTCCTGGTTTTCGCAGACCGAGTGTTTCGGGCCTGTACTCGGGGTTATTAAAGCCAAGAATCTCGATGAAGCTATCAGGATCCAGAATTCGACCGATTACGGTTTGACCGGTGGCATCTATTCTCTGAACCACGAGGAGATACGCACTTGGATGGACAAGGTCGAAGTCGGTAATGCCTATGTAAATAAGCCGACTACAGGCGCTATTGTGCAGCGGCAGCCCTTTGGAGGGTGGAAGAAATCAAATGTTGGGCCTGGTGCTAAGGCTGGAGGTCCAAACTACCTGGATCAGCTTGGAATATGGGAAGATAAAGAGCAGACTAAGGATTCGAACTGGCTCGAACGTGCGAAAGCCACTGACTTGGTTGCTTGGGACTCTGAGTATTCAAAGGCTCATGACCCAACTGGGCTGACTTCGGAGTTGAATATTTTTAGATATCGGCCAAAGAACCTGGTGGCTATCTGTGCAGGCGAGGATACATCTGCGATTGAGCTAGAGCGAGTAAAGCATGCAGCTGAAGTATGTAACGTCGCAACTGAGGTATTCCTAGCTGAAACTTCTAGCAATCTGATCGAAAAGCTCGAACGTCTGCGGGGTGGTTCAAAGACTCTTGAAGGAGTAGTCGTTATCGGCGAGGTCTCTGAGGAACTAAAACTTTGGGCTTCTAAAGTTGGCATCTACCTAGACTCTAGAGACGTTACAGTCGAAGGTCGCCTAGAGCTAAGGCGCTTCCTGAAAGAGCAAGCCATCAGCGTAACTAATCACCGCTTTGGTAACTTCACAAATCAGATACAGCTATAAATATTCTCAACGCCACGCCTGATTGGGAGTGACTGTAACCGCAAAGGATCTGAAGCAGTCACCATTTACCTGGATGAAATCCCGAAGTGCTACTTGTTGAGTCTCGCATATGGCTTTTGTAGTCTCATAGAGAGTTAGATCAACATCTGACAATTGATCCAGGTTGTGTTTAGCAAATTCGATGACAACGGCATCGCTACCGTAGGGATGATTGTGCAGTAGCCAAGAATGAATATCACAAATATTGTGGTGAGGTTGATCGAAAATCACATAGCCCAATACTTCTCCATTTGAATCAGTAAAGATAAGAATGAAGCCAAAGCTGAGTTCTGCTCCCACCTCGAACGCGACACCAACGGCATCGTCAAGATCTTCGATGGTGTACTCCAAGAAATGCATAACTGTCCAGCTCAAGTTGGTCAGCTAAGTGCTGCGATCTAAAAAAAGTTACAACATACCTAAGACAATAAGTCTTTTGGCCTATGAAGGAAACCCGCATACGTGTCGTAATCCAACTTGAGCCTCATAAGGGGTCGGAGAAACAAAAATTATAGGAGAAATATTATGTTGATTGAATGGATTAAAGCTCATATGGACGAAGAACGCGGTGCATCGCTAGTGGAGTACGCTCTACTAGTAGCGCTTATCGCTGTTGTATGTATTGTGGCTGTAACCACTCTTGGTGGACAGGTGAACAACTCGTTCGACACAATTACCACACAGTTGGCTTCAACAACCACATAAGTTGGTTTGAGAATGGGCGGGGCCTTCGGGTCCCGTCCTTTTCTATTTTTACGAAATAGTTTCTTGTTCAGCCTTAGCGGAGGTGCCAACCAGAATCGCTGCTAAAGCTGTGGTGGCAGGTACTGCTGCAACAAGACCAATTGAACCGCAAAGGGTTCTGATTACTTCTACCGCAATCTCTTCTGTATTGGCGATATTGATTTGCTCTTCGAAGAACCTGTAGAGATTGCTGACCGGCCCAAGATCTTCACTTAGAGTTCCAGACGGACGGTCCAGATTGTCGTCATTTAAACGGGCCGATGAAAGAATAACAATCGGTAGAGAAGCTCCGGCGTAGGCAAGAAGTAGGGTGTTGACTGTCGATGCGATATGTTCTCGGCCTATCTTGATACCTGAGGTAAAGAGAGCCTTAATCGACATCTTTGGGTTCTGTTCGTGAAGTTCAGAGATGGTGGCAACTTGGGTGATAGTGATGTCATCTAGGGCGCCAAGAGCTCCTAAGACCGCACCGGCTAAAAGAATCGATGAAAGGTCAATCCCCGGAATGAGTTGCCCAAGAGTAACACCGGCTTCATTGCCAAACCCGGTAAAGCCTGCCCAGTCAAAAAACACTAGTGATATCCCTAGCGTGATGATCAAAGACATCATGGTCCCGGCCAAAGCAACTGTGGTTGTGGGCGTAAACCCGTGTGTGAAATACAGGCTGGTAAAAGCGATTAGGCTGGCCCCTACAATGGTCACTAGCAAGGGGTTGTTACCGTTCAATATAGAGGGCCCAATGAATCCAATGATGACAATCACTGTGGACGCCATAGCCAGGATCGCTAAGCCACCGCGTGCCCTCGCCATAGCTAATACAACCAGAATGAAGAAGATCATGAGGGCGACGATGGGTATGCGCCGCTCGACATCGACAAAGAAGTAGAAGTCTTGATCTGGAACAAATCCGATCACAATCGAGTCACCGACTGAAACTTGGGGGATTCCGATTTGAGCAAGGTTGAATTCGTTCAGGACGGTTAGCTCGCCGGCTCTAGATCCACCAGCAGGTATCATCACGACGGTCCGGCAATCTTGGGGGTCGGCAGGGGTTGCGTATGTGCAAATATCGTCGGTAACTTCGGTGATTTCTGCGTTGTGAAGTTCGAAGCTGAGTCCAATAGTGCGGGCCTCGTCTAAAATCTCTTGTCGGTTGTCGCCGTTAGGCCAAAGGAACAGCACTCCAATGACTGTTAAGACTCCGATTACTGCCAGAAAGCCAATAATCCACTTAAGGACAGGATGAGTCGCCAAGATATCCCAATCGCCGATCGCATCATGACTGTGGGCGTGACTATGGGAAAGTGTACTTTGAGGTGTTGTTTTAGCGGGCTCTGCCAGCTCTTCTGGCTCGACTGATTCAGAATTCGCTTCTGTATCTTCAGCTTCGCTTTCTAGTGATTCATTATCTGACATAGGAGTTGCAAAGCCAATCCTATTGTATAAATAGCCATCACATCTTGAGGGCGGAGTTTTGGAATATACTCTGTCCAGTCCGAAGGGGAAATCATGTCAAAATCGATAGAAACATTCATGGCAAAGGTTGTAGAAAAGAACCCGAATGAGCCCGAATTTCATCAGGCAGTGGAAGAGGTTTTGGAGTCAGTCCTTCCGTTTATCGCCGAGAACCCTGAGTACGGAGAGAACGGAATTCTCGAGCGAATGGTTGAGCCTGACCGCATTATCTCGTTTCGTGTTGCCTGGGTCGACGATGACGGTAATACACAGGTGAATAAGGGCTGGCGTGTTCAGTTCAATAATGCTGTTGGCCCTTACAAGGGTGGGTTGCGGTTCCATCCGACTGTGAATCAAGGCATTCTGAAGTTTCTCGCCTTTGAGCAGTGCTTCAAGAATAGTTTGACAACTCTGCCTATGGGGGGCGGAAAGGGTGGTTCTGACTTTGATCCGAAAGGCAAGTCAGACGGCGAAGTTATGCGGTTCTGTATTTCGTTCATGAATGAATTAGCTCGACACATTGGCGAAGACACAGATGTTCCAGCAGGAGATATTGGAGTTGGTGCAAGAGAGATTGGGTATTTGTTTGGTCACTACAAAAAGCTAACCAATCGCTATGTAGGAGTAATCACAGGTAAGGGCCCTTCCTTTGGCGGATCCTTAATTCGCCCAGAGGCAACTGGTTTCGGAACCGTTTACTTCATGCGTTCGATGCTTCGAGAAGCTCGCCAGAACATGGATGGTATGACAGCTGCAGTTTCTGGTTCAGGAAATGTTGCTTTGTTTGCGATACAAAAGCTAAATGAGCTAGGAGTTAAGGTGCTCACAGCATCCGATTCTTCGGGCTCTATTCATGACCCAGCAGGCATAGATTCAGAAAAGTTGGAGTGGCTAAAGGAACTAAAGTTCGAGCGGCGTGGAAGGATTAAGGAGTACGCAGAACACTTTGGTGCTGAGTTTCAGGAGGCTCGTCCTTGGAATATCAAAGCGGACCTAGCGTTTCCTTGTGCAACCCAAAACGAACTAGACGCTACTGATGCGGAAGCCCTCATTGGCAACGGAACGATTGCTGTCGCTGAAGGTGCAAATATGCCGACAACGGCTGACGGCGTTGAGAAACTTACATCAGCTGGGGTTATCTTCGGCCCTGGAAAAGCCGTGAATGCAGGAGGCGTTGCAGTTTCAGGTCTGGAACAAACACAGAATGCGCAGAGAATATCTTGGTCTGCTGAAGAGGTCGATGCTCGGCTCCGAGAGATTATGGGCAAGATTCACTCTTCTTGTGTTCGGTTTGGTGCCGAGGGAGACACGGTCGATTATGTTAAGGGAGCAAATATCGCGGGTTTCAAGAAGCTTGCCGAGGCTATGTTGGCCCAGGGAATCTATTAAAAGTGGCCATAATTAAGGGTATATGCACCCAGTTTGGGTGATTTTAGAGTGCATCATTCGGCCTAAATGTGGCTACGCTTGAAAGTGTATGGATGGGCGGAAAACAACAGCAAATTTAGACACCAAAGAACTCTTTGGATTGAGCTTTGTTGATTCTACTTCAGCTACAGAAGTAGCTGAAGTAGTGATTGATTTGGCGACTGATTCTTATTCGGCCACTGTTGTAACCCCGAACGTTGACATTATGGTGCAGATGCAAGACGAACCCAACGGCGAGGTAGCATCTGCTGTCAACTCTGCAGAGATCTGTACGCCAGATGGACAACCAATAGTTTGGGCGTCTAAGTTGGTTGGTAAACCACTGGCCTCCCGTTTGGCGGGTTCGACAATATTTGCTGAGATGTGGCCAGCGGTCAAAGAGAACCAACTTCCCGTAACTATGATCGCATCCAAGCCTCAGGTTGCAGAGTTCTTTAGACAAGACTACGACAACTTGGAGATAGTCGAGCCAGGCGTTTTGGACGTCAACGACGAAGTAGGTTTTGACGAGTTCTTAACTGAAACTATTAAGTTGGCCATTTCGAATAGATCTAGAATTGTATTTTCGGGTCTCGGTTACCCGAAAGACCCTGTGATCGCTTCGAGACTACGTAAGGCCTGTCCACGCTATTCGGCTGAACCGGCACCAATCGTGATGTGTCTAGGCGCCTCTTACGAGATGTATTCAGGACTTCGCTCTAGAGCACCTCAGTGGATGCAGGATAGTGGTCTTGAATGGTTCTACAGGTTCATGCAAGAACCGACTCGTCTATTTGGCCGTTACTTTATTCGTGGGCCAAAATTCATCAAGTCCGTCGTAACTGAATTCTTCAGCAAGTAGTTCTAGCCCAAGTCTGTATCAGCACAGGTACTGTGTCCTCCACCGCCACCAATGTCAGCCGGTTGGGTTTGATCT
>CALJAE010000045.1 GCA_938028175.1 uncultured Acidimicrobiales bacterium | reverse complement strand
TCAGCGAAGTGTCCTGTGCCGTCCATGCGTAAGAAGACGATTTTGTTGGTGTCGATTGCTTGGTCTATGTCGTAGTTGCCTTGTGGTTGGCCGAGTACTGCTTTTACTGAGTCGATTGCAGCCATGCGTCTTATTGGGTTGGTGACTGGTCCTCGTGCCGATTTTTCGTAGTGGGGGAATGCGTTTATCCAGAACTCTTTTGTTTCAGAGTTCTTTAAGTGTTCGACGAGTTTGTTTCTGAATTCGTCGTGTTCGAGGATGGTGGGTATTTGGAATATTGTTGGTGCTAGTTCGGGTGGTAGTTGGCTTGATATGTCTACGAGGGTCATTACTGTCATGGTTAGTAGGGTCATGGCTCTGGTGTTGGTTGCTCCCCAGCGTTGTGCAGCTGCGAAGCCATCGATGAAGGAGATAGCACGGTGTTGGACTTGTTCCTGGGTGTATCCGTGGGTGCGTATTGGATTCCACCCAAGATGTGTTTGGCCTTCGTCAAATGACAGCTCGACTATTCTGCTGTTTAGGTCGGGTAGGTGTTTGCGTGCTTGGGCTATCCCGTCGCCGTGTGGGTCTAGGAATACGACTTGTTTGCCGTGTCTGGCGTTGTGTAGTAGCTGGGTTAGTCCTAGATGGGTTTTTCCGTAGCCAGAGCCGCCACAAATTAGTGAGTGGACAATATCTTTCTGGGGAACTCCAACTAGTCGTTTGGTTGAGTCGGTTTCGATCCAGCCGAGAGGTAACAGTTCTACTGATTTGTCGAATCTTGGGAGCATCATTGCTTTTGCATCCAGGTCTTCTTTGTGCAGTGGGTTTCCTAGTGTGCAATGTGCAGTTGGGGGCACTATCAGTGAGGCCAGTGCCTTTGTCGAAACAGCATTCTTTCGTGTCATGTGAAAGTTGTTGAACTTGGCAAGTGCAATTGGGTGAGAAGCTGGTCTAAGGCGTGGGTTTCGTTTGGCGGCCCAGCGGTTGTGTGCTCCGTCGAACGCTGTAAAGGCAGCTATTAGTCGTCTCACGCTGAAACGACAGGCCTGATAGCTGTCGCCTTGGGTTGTGATTCTGATGTTTGTGAAGAAGAGAGCGTGGTCGCTGGCAGCGGTGTTTGTTAGTAAGCGTTCTTGCTGGCTAATCGCCTTTGCCTGAAGTCTGTTTACATGCTGTTGCGGTTTTTTGTTCTGTTGCTTGCTTTGTTTAAATAGCTCGTCGATGACGCTAGCTGCGAATTTGCTTAGCGAGTAGAGCCAGCCGTTATTTCTGCCAGATTTGTTTCGGAGGTCAGTCTGCAAGGTTGCTGTCTGTCGTTTATGTGCTTCTTTGGCAGTCAGGGGTGCAATGTCAATTGTCACATTTGCTTGGCTGTGTGGGATTGTGGTGAGCCCAGCGATCAAGTTGGAAACAGAACTTAAGTTCTCAGATGTTGAAGCGAGGGGCCAGGCTCCTTCGTTGACTAGGTTGAGTTCGGTAATGAGGGTGCAGCGTTGGTCTTGGTTTTGTTGGTGATCAAATATTTCAGTGGCTTCGATGAATGAAACGTTTTGTAGGTACTGGCCGTTTAGAACTACTCGGGCATATTTGGGAACTGATACTACTAGGGCAACTTGGCTATCGGTTGTGGTTTGGTAGCTGAATCTTATGCCGCACACAAATCGGGGGTACCAAAGCCAGCCTCTGATGCCACGGTACCCGAAGCTTTTTAACAGGCTCGCCCAACTCGCAACTTCATCAGCGTGCGGATCGAACTTTTCGTTAGGAACCAAGACCCGCTGCATTCGAGATTGTTTGATCTGCCAAGAACGCACAAAGCGGATACCAAAGATAGACACCAAAGTGGTTGTTAGGAGTAGGAGTGTGTAGGCCATCACATCTATATCTCATAGAAGTGACAGCCCTGAAAACCTGGAAGCTCCTGCCAGGTGTCCAGAATCTAACTAGTTGATTGCTGTAAAGGCTTTAGGGGTTTGGTTAGCTCACTGATTGCTTTGCGAGCGTTTGGTGTGTCTTTGCGTACCCAAGCTTTTCTTGATGGCGCCCACTTGTAGCCGCATCGTTTGACATGGCCCAGCGTTTCGCTCTCTGGTTTCTCATCGAACTCTAGAACTAGGCGGCCCTCATTTGCTTCAAGGTTCCAACCTTTGCCCGTTTCGCTAATGTCGGCGTAGAGGTCGTGGTTTTCTAGTTCTTCGATTCTCTTCTTAACACGCCGCATGCTGGCTGAGTTGTTGGTGAGTTCATAGCTTGGGTAGCCCATGCGTCCAGCGAAGTCAGGTTTTAGGAGTTCGACAATTTCGCTGTTAGTCAATCCATACTCTTTAAGGGCATCTAGTCGGGTTTGCGGATCTGCATCTTTATGTTTCTTAACTGTTCTGTTAATTTCTTTCATCTCTTTTTGCTTGGCCTGTAAATGGGTGAGCTTGGCTTGTAACATGTCGACCGCTGTCGGGTTGTCCGATGCTATAGCGTTGCCCTCGTTAGCCAGTTTGTGGCGATAATGCTTGGCCTTGTTGTGTTGTTCTAGTCCCTTGTCGGCGAGGGCGATTATTTTCTTGCGTCTTGATTGGGCCGGTTTAAAAGAGTGGTGATCAGAAAGTAAGGGTTGAGTTAGAAAGTCTGACTGTCTTGAATACTGTTTGAAATACTCTGTTGACCTAGTTTCTGCCTCGGAGGCTTTGCGCTCATAGTTTTCCTTTTTGGCTATTTGTCTTTGTTGGTAAAAGTCGGTCATTTGGGTTTCCTTTGCTTGATTAACTAACCATATTCTACCCCATTGTTTCACTACTGTCTACCCCAAAGTTGCAATAATGTTGATAAAGCTTGTATAGTTTCCAACTAGACAAATGAACGAACCAGCTAACAACAAAAGCACCGAAAGAGTGAAACTCCACCGGGCTCGTAAACGTGGCGAAGCCGCACCCAAAAAACTTCATCCTTGCGGCACCAGGGCAGCAGCGAAAAGACATGTCCGAAATGGCGACTGCACGACATCGACGTTAAAGAAGTTTTGTCAAGCTTGCTATAAAGCAGAGTCCGATCATGCAGCCGAGCAGTATCTAAAACGCAAGGCCAAACAAGCACAGAATAAGAATAACTCTGAGAGCTAACCCTCGGTATTTATAGAAGTAAATAGAAGTAGATAAATAGTAATGTCCTAAAACGGCGTCTGACACTCTGTTAAAGCGAATCTAGAAAACAGGGGGGTGAAACACCCAGGTGAAACGTCCAGTTGAAACGTCCAGTTGAAGTGTCCAGGTGAAACATCGAGGTGAAATGGTGGCATAACGGTACTTTGGATGCCTGTTGCCAGATGCAGGGGTTCTGGCTGGGGCTTAAGATCTTTGTAATTTTTCTGGGATGCCTGCGTCCCTGAAAAGGGTGGCTCCGGCCTCCGATCAGACAGCTAGTCTTTAGGCATCAAGTGCTTAGAAAGATTGGTGACAAGTGACGAGTAACGCCAAGCGGAACGCAAGGAAAAGACTTTTCAACCTGCAACGGATCTGCGGTGACAAGTGCGGGTGGATTGCTTGCGCCTTATGTGGAAAGTTATTCGGAGATGAAGTCTTGCCAAATCAGTCGAATAATCCAATTTCAATAGAGCATGCTCCGCAGCGAAGTGCTTCATCAGAGGGAGTTGAGCGATGCTTGACCTGCGTTGCATGTAACAATGAGAGAGGATTCGAAAAGCACTCGGCGCCTATCAGGAGAGAAAGAATCAAAATCGAAGAATGGTGTCGTAGATCTGGTTCGGATCTAGCATTACCCGGCATTGGCCACTCGTTTGCCAATTCTAAGTCAAGGTCGATTTCGTCGGAATTACTTCTTGAAATGCTGCTCGAGAGAACAAGAGTTTCAGGTGATGATCGGCTATTTGAGCTCTCAACAGCCTATTTTGTATCGTTTTCAACTTTAGGATACTCGTTTGCTTTTGACGAAGCTCTGGCAGTCGTGAGGACTGCAATCTTGAACGAAGAACCTGTAGAGTCATGTGTCCGGGTTAACAACTTGGATAAAGAAGGGATCAGGATCGGTGTTCTACAAGATCTGCCGTGTATTCTGGTCCCTCAGATTGCTTCGCACAGCTACGATGGTCCGCCTGACAATCACTATGTCATCATGCCTCGGCCGGGAGCGCCAAAAAATTTTTATGAACGCCTAGCTAATTTTAAAGGGCTTACCGCTGGACTGACCAGGTTGGAGTGGTCGGAAGTAGCGGATTCGGTAGCGATCGGTAATCAGCGACTGTGGGACAGATCGGTGAACAAGGAGGAACGCTGTGGAGTTTCATCAAGTTCCGAACTTGGTTCACTGGCCAGCTTTTACCCGTTCAGAACAGTCTGTGATACACACGGGGCACAGTGCATTGTTCAGGGAGATTATTTGCTGCCGCTTGGGGAATCTGGAGTGGTGTCAACTAGCTTGACTACTCTGAAACGAAAAGCCCTGAAGAAATTTAACAAAGCAGCGAAATACACTTAGATCAAACCATTAGCAATTGTTAGGACATGGGTGATCACGGACGTCTCGTGATGTAGGTCTTAGTCGCTCCGAAACATTTCTGAAGAATTCTTTTTTGTTAAGCCTGATTGACTGTTTAAGCGTGGTTTCTGCATGCTGTCAGTTGTCCTAGGACATTTGGCTGCGCGTTTCTAGGAGTTGGTTTAGGACACTGCTATTGGAATCTCTTTCGCAAGGAGGAGATTCGTATGAAGAATCCGTATTGTTCAAAGTTGGTTTGTGGCTTGTCTGCTGACTGGTTCCGGTGTGTTAGATCTCGGAGGTGGCGTCAACATCTTAGCGAAGAGCTGAATTTGCTTGAAGTGCATGACCGTTACTGGGGTTCTGTAACTGCAAAGGACGTGATCGACTATGTGTCTGGCATTGTGATTGGTGAAACTAGGTCATCTACCAATGTCTTGTTGTTTGATTATGTTTGTCATGCAGCTTCCAGTAGTGATGTCTTGTTTGATATAGCTGTTCGTATTCAGGTGCATGATTCGCTCGGTTGGATTATGAGGCAGAACACAAGCAATGATTGCGATGACTTGTTGTCAGCGTTTTCAGAGAATGTGATGTTCGAGCTGAAAAAAGAGAAGCCGTTGGCTAGGTGGCGGTCTGCGAACGTTAGGCGTAATGCACGGCGGCGAACGGCTTTCAAGTTCAGGCTTGAGGCCAGCCGAGCATCTAAGCATGTTAGTGAGCGAGCTTTAAGTTCGGTGGCTGCGAAACCGCAGGAAACAAGTCTTCGTAATCTTGTGACTGAGGTGGCGGATATATCGGGTGAGTCTTTAGAGCGGAGCTTGCACACCGTTCTTTTCTACGGTTATGGCTTGACTATGAATGATTTAAGGCAGCGACCTGACCCTCGGGGTCGGGGCTGGATCGAGTATGGGTTTGGCAAAGTATTCGATGCATACAGAAAGCAGCAAGAGTTAGAGGACCTTGATAGTCAGGTGGCGGAGTGAACGACAAGGTGATGGTTTTTTCACGTCTTGCTTCTATGAGACTTATATGAGGAAACATATTTCAAGGGCCCAGTGTCCAAAGTTCACAAAGGCTGGCCTAGTCGATCGTTCTTATAAGGCGGTCGGCTATGTCGGGTCTTCTTTGGAAGGTGCGGAATGATGTTTGAGTTTCTGCCTATAGCTCAGCAGGGTTTTGAGGTCGTTGACTCAATTGCTAGCAGAGGTCGGGCGTCTCTTGTTGCTGTCAGTTTTGTTGTTGCTGGTTATGCCCTTATTCGAACAGCGTTTAGACGAAATTTTGAGTTCACAGCCATCTTTGCGACAGCACTTGTTGGTGGGTTTATGATTTGGCTTGTCTCGGGTGGCTACAGCATTCTTGGTGATGTTGTTGAGAATGAGGCCGAGAACATTTCACAAGATATCAGGGAGTAGTCGTGGTGTCGCACTCTTTCGTTTTTCGTAGCTATTCGCCTGCTTTTCGGTCGCCGCTTGTGATTGGCAAGGTGAATGGTTTGCAGATTCCTTTTAGGTTTACGATCCAGCAAGCCATCGTGTTCTTGGTTTCTATTGGGGTTGGTTTCAAGTCTCAACATGTTTGGGGAGTGATCGTTCCGCTGTCGGGTATTTGGGCGATGTTGGTGGTTGCTGGGTTGAGTGCGTGGCTGGCTTGGTTGATTCAGTCGAAGCAGATTGAAGGGCGCCATCCGTTGGCGTTTGCTTTGGGTTGCGGCAAGTTCTTTGCCTTAAGTTGTGTCGTGAGGTTGCGCTCGGCTGATAGCCGCAGTGTCTTGTTGCGAGTCGAAAGATCCGTTCAGGCAAAGGTACCACCGAAGGTGGTTGTGGCTAGTTCGAAAAGTCAGCTGGTGAAACCTCACCAGCATGTTCTATCTGGTTGGGAGGCCTTTACTGATGTCTAGAGTTTCAGAAGTTGAATACGTTGACGGTAATTTGTTGTGGAATGCTCGTGGTGAGGTGTGGGCTCATTGGACGGTTGCTGCCCCGACCTATCAATATTTGAGTGATGTAAAAAAGCGGGATTACTTTAGGCGAACCAGTCTGATGTTGCAGGGTCTACCGGCGAAGTCGATGTTGTTGAGTCTTTGTTGCAGTATCGATGGTTATAGTTTGCAACAGGAGATGGCAGACATTGCGGGGTGGGCGCCGCTAAGTGTTGCTAGATCAGGCCAGTTGGCCGCAAAGTATGGTGTTGGATATACACGCCACTATTTTGTTGCTGCGTGTCTGGCTGGTTCGAGCCAGTCGTTTAGCAAGCTGGCTTCCAGGTCGGTTGAGCGGGCTTTTGGTGTGAAGCGGCTGCCACCAAGTAAGCGTGAAGTAGCTTCTCGACGATTAGAAATGGAACAGCTTGGCGTCAAATTGTCAGCATTGGAGATGAAGGAATCGACGGCTGGTGAAGTCAACTGGATGCTAGAAAGATCGACTCGACGGGGCATCGGTGGCTTGCAGATTGAGGGTGGCAGTGGCGATGGCGGGTTGTGTAACGCTGGAACTGTTGACGCAACGGTTAGTGAGTTGCGAACCAAATTGCCGACAGCAAACAACTTTGTGAAGGTTGATTCTGATGTGGGCGAATCATTTCAAACGTTTCTGGCGGTATCAGGTTTCCCAGTTGATGGGTGGCAGTATCCGGGGAGTGAATGGTTAGCTTTTTTGGACATGTGGGCGCTGCCGGTCGATTGGTGTATTCGTTTGCGGTTTGTGGACAATGCGTCAGCGTTGTCTAAGGCATCTCGACGTAAGAAGAATTTGTTCTCTCAAGACAACGAGTACTATTCACCCGAAGCTGTGCCAGCGAGTTTGAAAACCCTGCAGGAATCTATTGACGAGCTCGAATCAAGTCTTGATAGTGATCCTGTCACTCGACTTGTTGAGGCTTCAATCTTTCTGTCGGTGACGGAGCGAAGCGAAGCCGAGCTAGTTGAGAGCGTTGGTCTGTTAAGAGAGCGGTTACGTGATTTCAGATTGCAGGCTCACGCTCCGATTGGCGGACAAACAGCTTTGTTTAAGTCCTGTCTTGTTGGTAGTGGCGAGTGTCGTGAAGTGAGAGACTACAAACACTATTTGTTAG
>CALJAE010000044.1 GCA_938028175.1 uncultured Acidimicrobiales bacterium | reverse complement strand
ATAACTCCAAGTGTCCCTGCTATCCACTTTGTGTAGCTAAGGATCAAGTCCGCCACCTCGCCTAATCCGGGAGGCGCCTGGGCACCTGGATTACTGAGTTGTGCAACTAGATCAAAGCTCACAGCATCTAGAACTTCTAACATTATTACTTTCCTTTAGTAAGAACCCGGAAGTAACCAGCACTCAACCCGCCTGAGTTGCACTTTGTATCCGCCCGAATTTCCGCCTATAGCCTTATTTGGCTATGTCCTAAGTTTAACACACGCACTTTTTAAGCACCAGGGCGCATTTTTAGCTGTTTTAGCGGGTTTCAGTACATATACCTACACCAATGATTGCTTGGCCCTATAAAGCTGCGATTACCACTGAATTAGGCCGCTCAATTTTGCTGACAACCTTTACACTGAACGACGAGACAAAGGCGATGGCGATGGCAAAGTCAGGCGACGCAAACATGCGCTACAGGATACCTAAAACATTCTGATGCATAATCCTTACCCAACGGCAACGCAAAAACGAAAACAGGGGACGCAATAAATGGAATCAATCAGCTTCGGTGAAATCGTACAAGGTCAACTGCCGCCCGCTGCCCTGGCGAAACATCTCAAAGATCGGGCGCTGCATACGGCAAGAATTTCCAAATTTACACAGGCGAGTATCGGTTCAGACTTTGCAAGAGAGATTACTGAGACGCAGAACAAGCTCGAAGTGATACACAAAACTCTATGGTTTTCGAGCCTTGGAATAGTGCAACAACACGTTGGCCAAATCGATAGCGTCCTAGCGAAAGATCCAGAGCTGCCCCGATATATCTCTGTTAACGAGGTACTCGCAACCGCATGTCTCGCAGTATTCGATGCCATTGTTAACATAGACACTCGTCATAATGCCGATCAGTTTTACCCGATGATCAAGTCAGTCAGTCGCAAAGCAATACAGCAGCTGATGGAAGATTTCCTTAAACTTAACAATGAACAACGGCGCCAATTTGTTGACCAAGGAAACCAAATAGACGTCGCCCTAAGAGATCTGGAAACTGAACCAAAACAGGTAGCTCACTTCAAAACGAAATTCAACACTGCATGTCACAACGTTGCCAGCCGTGGCGGATTCGACCTTAACCGAGTACAAAGGCAAGCATTCATAGAGGGCTTATCGCCACTCGTTGAGAGCCGGATCATCTTTGATCCAGCACCAAAACGTATTTCAAAGGACAAAGCTAAGAAGAGAATAGTCTTTCAAAGGGCAGCGCCAGACGACCCAATATATGCAGGATTCCAGGAATTCTTAGAGGAACGAGCTAAAGGTTTAGATCTTTAGAACTCTTCGTCGAAGCTTACGTTGCCTTCAACACCGACCTGGTAAGCCGAGACTGTACGTTCGAAGAAGTTTGTGAGCTCTTGAACGTCTTGTAGTTCCATGAAGTCGAATGGGTTCTTAACTTTGAACTGTGGTTCGATACCAAGCTGAGCGAAACGCTGATCGGCAACATACTCCAAGTAAGTGCGCATATCACGGAGGCTCATACCCTGGACGCCCTCACCAAGTACATCGGCTGCGAACATGTGCTCAGCGTCAACGGCTTCGTTGATCATCTGGATGATTTGTTCGTTAAGGTCGTCGTCAAATAGTTCTGGCTCTTCGTTACGAACTGTATTAACTACCTCTAGAGCGAAGTTCATGTGGCAGCTTTCGTCACGGAACACCCAGTTGGTTCCAGAAGCCAAACCGTTAAGTAGGCCCTTAGAACGTAGGAAGTAAACGTAAGCGAAAGCGGCGAAGAAGAATAGACCCTCGATACAAGTAGCGAAACAAATTAGGTTCAATAAGAACTTCTTACGATCTTCTTTACTTTCAATACGATCGATGTTCTCTAGTGAATCAATCCACTTGAAGCAGAACTCGCCCTTTTGGCGAATTGAAGGAATGCTCTCAATCGCATCGAAAGCCTGAGCACGTTCGTCGTGATCAGGAATATAGTTATCTAGCAGAGTCAGATAGAACTGAACGTGCAGCGCTTCTTCGTAAAGCTGGCGGCTCAAGTACATGCGAGCTTCTGGAGCATTGATGTGCTGGTACAGGTTAAGAACCAAATTGTTAGCAACAATTGAGTCACCGGTCGCAAAGAAAGCAACTAGACGAGAAACCAGGTGTCTCTCTGCAGGCAGAAGCTTACGATCAAGGTCTGTAAGGTCATCTGAGAAGTCGATCTCGTCTACTGTCCAAGTGTTCTTAATAGCATCTTGGTACATTTCGTAGAATTGTGGGTAACGCATTGGACGAAGCGTCAGATCGAAGCCTGGGTCCAAAATATTGTTAGGGCGGCCTGAAGTTTGTTGTTCTGGGGCCTGACTCTCAGTGTTTTCATACGGTTGAGCGTCGTTTGTTACAGCCATTCGGGTCTTTCTAGTGGTTGGGCGGGAAATTTGTGGGCGGGTTACAAATACTAGTGGCTAAATTCTGTTAGTCACACGCTTCGCACACTTCTGGGTTCTCCAGTGAGCATGCAATGGCTTCAGCATCTGTGAACTCCTTCTTTGGAGCATTATCTGGCGATGTTGGATCCAATTTAGGAGTAGTCGTCTTGTTAATACGGGTAGCTGGGCGAGACCTTAGGTAATAAGTGGTCTTGATTCCAGCTTTCCAAGCGTACATATACATTGATGAGAGCTTGCCGATTGTCGGTGACTCCATAAACAGGTTCAGCGACTGGCTCTGGTCAATATAAGCACCACGACCGGCAGCCATATCGATAAGAGAACGCATTGGGATCTCCCAAGCTGTTCTAAAGAGCTCTTTCATGTCTTCAGGTATACGTTCGATGTTTTGAATCGAACCTTCAGCCTGCTTAACTTCTGAGATCATTTGTTCGTCCCATAGGCCTCGCTCTTGAAGCTCGGTAACTAGGTAACGGTTGATCAACAAGAACTCGCCAGACAGGGTCTCTTTCTTAAACAAGTTAGAAACCTGAGGCTCAATGCACTCGAAGCAACCAGCGATTGAAGCAATCGTAGCCGTTGGCGCAATAGCGATCATCAAAGAGTTTCGCAGACCATGCTTAGCGATGCGGTCACGAACCTGCTGCCAACGCTCGGCATCTGTTGGTTCTACATCCCACAGATCGAACTGGAGTTCGCCCTTAGCGGCTCTAGTCTTGTCGAAGGTCTCGTGTGGTCCGTTCGCTTCGGCCAACTCTGTAGAGGCCCAAAGAGCGTTGTAGTAAATCTCTTCAGAGATACGGGCAGAAAGCTTTTGTGCTTCTTCTGAGTCAAATGCTAGACCCATCTTAAAGAACACGTCTTGTAGACCCATTAGACCAAGACCAACTGGGCGCCAACGCTCGTTAGAGGCTGCTGCTTCTTCTGTTGGATAGTAGTTAATGTCGATTACTCGATCCAAGAACGGCATTACCTGCTGTACTGTCGCAGCTAGAGCATTGAAGTCGAACTCTTCGTTGCCTGGCTTAACGAACTCACCAAGGTTTACAGAACCAAGGTTGCAGACCGCTGTTTCGCCGGCGCTAGTGACCTCTAGAATCTCGGTGCAAAGGTTAGAAAGGTGAACAACCGGTGGTGCTTCGTCTTCGTTAGGAGTCCAGCCAGTCTGGTTGCACTTCTCGTTAGATGCATCTTTGAAAGTCATCCAACCATTACCGGTCTGAGCCAAGGTACGCATCATGCGTGTGTACAGATCACGAGCAGAAACCTGCTTCTCAAACAGACCCTTGGACTCAGCCTCTTCATAAGCACGACGGAAATCGTCGCCATAGGTATCTACTAACTGAGGGACCTTCTTAGGATCGAATAAAGACCACTGCCAGTCCTTGTCTACTCTTTCCATAAATAGATCAGGGATCCAGTTAGCTAGGTTTAGGTTGTGCGCACGGCGTTGATGATCACCAGTATTATCACGAAGTTCTAGGAACTCTTCGATGTCTGCGTGCCAGCTCTCAAGATAAACACAAGCTGCACCTTTACGACGCCCACCTTGGTTAACGGCGGCTACAGAAGAGTCCAATGTCTTTAGCCAAGGGACAACGCCCGAAGATAGACCGTTGGTTCCCTTAATAAGAGAACCCTTAGAGCGGATACGAGACCAAGCGACCCCGATACCGCCAGCAAACTTGCTGAGTCGAGCGATGTCTGAATAGCGCTTGTAAATGTCTAAGAGGTCGTCTTCTGGGGAATCAAGCAAGTAACAAGATGACATCTGTGCGTGGCGAGTACCTGAGTTAAACAAAGTTGGGCTCGAAGGTAGGTAAGCCAGCGAACTCATGAGGTCATAGAAAGAGATTGCTTCTTCAGCAGAGCGTGACAGACCACAGGCAACACGCAAGAAGAAGTATTGTGGGGTCTCAATAATCTCACGAGTCTCTGGGTGCCGCAGCAAATAGCGGTCATAGACGGTGCGTAGTCCCAAGAACTCGAACTTGCGAGCACGATCTGAGTTGATGGCAGCGTTTAGCGCAGGAGCATTCTCATTTACGAAAGCTAGAACCTCGTCACTAATCAAGCCCAACTCGTGACCTCGAGAAACTGACTCTGAGAACCATGGGATTGACTGGTTGCGAACTTCTTTGTCTATATATGTAGAAAGAAGTCGAGCTGCAAGCTTTGAGTAGTTTGGCTCTTCAACTATGAAACCTGCCGCTGTGCGAATAGACAACTCATCTAGCTCTTGAGAAGTAGCACCGTCTGCTAGAGCAGAGATGGTGCGAGTAGCAACACGCATTGGATCGACGTTCAGCAGCCCCTCTGAACACCTAGCCACAGAGTTAACGATCTTGTTGACGTCAACAGCTTCGAAAGTGCCGTTACGCTTCTTGACTCTCATCTCGATTACTGGCTGATCCGACTCGCTGGATTTAGTGCTTTTCAGCGTTTCTGTATCGCTGTAATCGTTCGTAAGTGTCATGAAGTTGACCTCTAAAGGCTTAGTGGGCGGGCTTGGTAAACATCTGGGGTGAATATGTCCTAGGAGCTGGTAGATCCTGTCCCATATCGCAGATGTTGGATCTCTAATTACACACGTGTAATTAGAAGTAGTCAAGTGTTTTTATTCACAAAGACTGATCCGTTCGAGAAATACTAGCACGCGACAATGACAGCGATGTGGGCGAAATATAACAAAGTGGATTGAAGATCGATGAAGGCCTAATCTTTAAGCGAAAAGTTTGTCGGAAAAATAAAATGAGAGCCGAGACCGGGCTCGACCCTCATTCAATAATCTCAGTTTTGATTCAGCTACTTAGCCAGCGTAAACAGGTGAACCAACAACAGCCTGAGCTGGTGCGGCAACTGGAATCTCAGCCACTACTGACTCAACTACAACTTCAGCGTCGCAATCAGAGTCGGTGTCTGAGTTAGAACCAGTGGTTCCGTCAGTGCTGTCTGTGTCACAGTCTGTTTCACACGCTTCAGAAGTGGCGTCGCTTGAATCAACATCGCTTGAGTCAGAGTCGCTGCCTTCTGTGGCATCGCTGTCACATGTTTCAGCTACAACTGCTTCAACCTCTACAACTGTTTCTTCAATCTCAGCACCAGAACAATCCTGAGTTACTTCGGCTGTTAGTGACGACGAACCTGTCTCACCAAGTCGGAGAGAAAGATCGATTGTGCTACCAAGAGTTAAATCAAAGCTCTCTGATACAGCGCCATCTGCTTCACCTTCAACTGAAACTACCTCACTAGAAGAGTCTCCAGATGAAACTGTTAGGACATTGCCCTCATGAACACTGAAGTTGTTCTGAGTTGAAACAGTGACTGTACAGGTTTGGCCCTGGTACTCACTGCTTACAGGTACAGAGTCAAGCGAAATAACATCGCCCTCTGAACCACCAAGAACGAATCCTTGATCATTAACCCTTACTGTTGATGTTGATGCAAATGCTGGCGCAACTACTGCCCCTACCATCAACATACTTACTCCGATTATCTTAAATAGAACCGACCGCACAATAACCTCCATACGTTTTGGTTAACAGCTTCTAATTACTGCTAACTTCATTGTAAAGAAGCTTGTCGAAACTTCTAGATCAGAAAGGTGGGTAAAAGCGACTAGCCTTGCTGGGCAAATGGTGAAATCCCGCTCCAGTGGTAGACTCTCGAGGTGCTACTGGGTGAAAATTTCTTTCCACTATTAATACTGGCATTTGGTGCTGGGGCCGTAATTGGCACTGCTTCTCGAATGATTCAGGAACGCAACAACCCGACTCAGGATCTAGATAATCAAGCGAAGCAAGCCATCTTGCGCCGAAATATACTTTTTATAGTCATTGGATCAGTGATGACTATCTGGGCCTCTATCACTCTTCTGGCAACCAGCTAGACGAGCTAGAAGCCAGCTGTAGGCTCTTGTGTTTGACCAGCACTAGCTGCCGACACACTCTTGGCCATATTGTCAAAGCGGGTGTACTGACCACGGAATGCAAGGCGACACGTTCCCGTTGGCCCCGATCTGTGCTTAGCAACAATAACTTCCGCAATGCCGGCATCGGGAGACTCTTGGTTGTAGATTTCGTCTCGATATAAGAAGAACACAGCGTCGGCATCCTGCTCTAGACCACCCGACTCACGAAGATCAGAAAGCATTGGTCGCTTATCGACCCTCTGCTCCAAACCACGGTTCAGCTGAGCAAGTGCAACCACAGGCACTTCAAGCTCACGTGCCAAGATCTTTAAGTTACGACTTATCTCAGAAACCTCAACCTGGCGACTCTCAGCATTACTGCGACCTGTCATCAACTGAATGTAGTCGACCACAATCAGGCCAATGTCACCAATGCGGCTCTTGAGACGACGTGACTTAGCGCGAATCTCCATCACCGAGGTATGCGGGTTATCGTCGATGTATAGCGGCGCCT
Organism: uncultured Acidimicrobiales bacterium; assembly: GCA_938028175.1. Taxonomy (GTDB): domain Bacteria; phylum Actinomycetota; class Acidimicrobiia; order Acidimicrobiales; family SZUA-35; genus JAHDDW01. Next base: position 12,401 of record CALJAE010000044.1, on the reverse strand, counting down.
CGGCTAGGCGGCCCACAGCATGAGAAATACGGTTCCAGTCCCCTTCTTCGATTCGACCTGTCTTAAGACGTGAAGAGTCCACTAGAGCCTCTGAGCACAAGATCCTCTGAGAGATCTCTAACTGGCTCATCTCCAACGAGAACACGAGTACGGGCCTCTGGTCAGCCATAGCGGCATTGATACTCAGGCCAAGAGCGAACGCTGTCTTACCCATGGCGGGCCTAGCTCCAACCACGTACAAAGCACTTGGCTGCAATCCAGCCATCATTTCGTCTAGATCTGCGTAGCCCGTTTGGAGCCCGGTTATGGAATCGCCCTTGTCATAGAGCATCTCCAGACGATCAAGAGTCGCCCCGATTAAGTCTTTAATAGGAGCCGTAGTATTTGTCACCCTACGCTGAGCTACCTCGAATATTCGAGACTCGGCGTCGTCGAGTGTCTTGACGACATCGTCGGGCATGCCATAAGCATTCTCAGCGATCTCACCACTTACATAAATCAGCCGACGCAACAGCGCAAGCTCTTCAACAATCTTGGCATAGTGAGCAGCGTTAGAAATGGCTGGAGTGGAAGCCTGCAAGTCCAATAGAAACGGCTGGCCGCCAATGTCTTCGAGTAAACCTGAACGGCTTAGCTCATCGGCAACGGTCACCGCATCTACTGGTTCACCAGCTGCATACAGGCTGAGGATGGCATCACAAATGTGGCCATGCGCTGGCTTGTAGAAGTTGTCTGAATCGACAATCTCTACAACCTCAGCAATGGCCTCACGTGACAGCAGCATTGCACCGAGAACCGACTCCTCGGCCGGTAAGTTATTCGGTGGTATGCGTGTTGCTGCAGTGTTCATTTAGACCCGTAGTTCGATTTAACCCTCAACTACGTTTACTGTAATTTCGAAAGACACATCCGGATGTGGAGTGACAGTTACTGCCTGAGAGCCAGTTGTACGAATTGAATCGTCAAGCTGGATCATCTTGCGATCGAAATCAACACCAGACTCTAGAGACAGCGCATCTGAAATGTCACGGGCTCCAATAGATCCGAACAGCTTTCCTTCTTGCGAAGTCTTAGCTGGCATCTCTAGCGTTGTATCAGCAAGGCGCTCTGCAATTTCAGTTGCAGCAGAAACCTCTGCAGCGTTGTTCTCCTGCCAAGCTTTGCGCATGCGCTCAGCTTCAGCAACAGCACCAGCCGTTGCCTTAGTGGCTAGAGAACGAGGGATTAGAGAATTACGAGCGTAACCATCGGCTACTTCGACAATGTCTCCTGTGTTGCCTAGTCCTTCAACAGATTCAAATAAAAGTACCTTCATTACTCTGTTGCCTCCTCGGTAGCTTCAGCTGGAGCATCTACAACTTCTGCTGCAGGTGCAGCTTCTGGAGCTGGAGCAGTTTCAACAACTGGGGTTTCTACTTGTGCTTCGACCGGTGCATCTACAACTTCTGTTTCTACAGCTGCTGGAACATCAGCATTTTCTGTTGAAGATGGCTTTGAGTCTCTGTCTTGACGTCTTGGACGATCGTCGTTACCTCGGCGTCCACGACGCTGAGTTGTTACTCGAGACGTGTACGCAATCAAGCCCATCTCACGAGCATTCTTTACTGCTCGAGCAACTTCTTTTTGTTGCTGGATGGTATTGCCAGTTACAGCCCTTGTACGGATCTTTGAACGATCAGACAAGAACTTGTTAAGAAGATCTACGTCTTTGTAATCGATGTAAGAGTTCTCAGCTGACGCTAAAGGACTTACCCTCTTCTTGAACTTGCGGTCGTTACGACCCATTGGTTTTCTTGGCTTTGGCATTAGAACGGCTCCTCATTTGCGTTGTATGCAGGCTGTGAGTTCTTTGGCTGACTCATTCCAGCTGAGCTTCCATCGGAAGCGTTTGCTCTTTCATTTCTTGCGATATCGGCTGTTGCCCAACGAAGGCTAACTGCTACATCGTCGGCGACGATTTCGACCTTTGATCGCTTGTCACCTTCTTGGTTTTCCCAGCTTCGCTGATCTAGTCGACCAGAGATTGTTACACGAGTTCCCTTAGAAATAGTCTCTGCAGCATTTTCTGCTAGCTGTGACCATGCTGTTACATCGAAGAAAGAAACTTGTTCTTCCCACTCTTGGGTTTGACGGTTCTGCCAACGACGATTAACTGCGATACCAAAGTTGGCTACAGCTTGACCTGAAGGGGTGAATCGTAGCTCTGGTTCGCGAGTCGCGTTACCGGTTACTGTTACGTTATTATCTACTGCCATTTTTACTCCTTAATTGGTTACAGCTGCTAGGCCACGGCGGTGTGCCTCGTCAACTGGCAATCTCAACATTTTGTGTCTGATTACAGAATCATCTAAGCGCAAGGTTCTGTCAATTTCTGACAGAGCATTTGGGCTTAGGAATTGACAAACGACGTAAAAGCCCTCACGAGCCTTCTTCATTTCGTAAGCAAAGCGGCGTACGCCCCACTTGTCTGTTGTCTCTAGTGTTCCGTTGGCTTCTTTAGCCAAGTCACCGAGTTTGTTTACTGTGGTCTGTATCTCTGATTCTTCAGAATCAGCGGTAAAAATGACCATGAGCTCATAAGCTCTCATGCATATTCCTCCCTATGGACCCACGCTGTGGGGCTTCGAGAACTTCACGAAGCAGGGTGTCACATATCTGCGACCCCTACAGGCTAGCGAGTTACTTGGGATTTTCTACCTTGATTATTGGTTAATCGAGGTTGAGGCGCTCTCGAATTCCACGAGGAGCTGCCTGAACCTCAGGATCATCATCCTTCTCAGGCTCAACTGTAGTAGTCGGCTCTCCAGGGTCAGGCTCTAGAACAGTGGTCGGTACTCCCGGATCTGGTTCTAGAGATACAGATGGAACTGGAACAGGGTCACTTTCCAGAGTTGTATCTGGGAAAGGCGTAGTCGGGAACTCATCTTCAAACGTTGTGCTGCTGGATTCAAAATCGGTAGTTGTAGTCGATTCGAAATCCTGAGCCGTAGTTGGAGGAGTCACAACAGGTCCTCGAGGGTCAATGGCATTACCATCACCGGCGATAACCCAACGTTTATCAACCCCATCGCCTGGCACTAGACAGTCAGTCGACGCTTGAGAGTTATTGCCCTGTGCTGCTCCAGGCTGGTTTTGAGCTGGCACTTCATTTTGAACTGGAATCTGGTTCTGACCCTGAAACTGAACAAATGACAAACTAGCCGGGATAATTTCGCCTATGGCTGCCTCGATCTCTACCTCTTGTTCACCTGGGTCTAACTCTTCTGGCACAACAATTTCTGGCACTACGACTTCTGGAACTATAGTTTCATCCGAGTTTTGACCTGGAGGAATCTGGCCGCCAGGGTTAGTTGAAGGAACTGGAGCAGCTGGATCTACTTCTTCATCAGGCTTTACGCCTTCGTCAGGGTTAATTGCCGGAGTCTGTTGATTCTGATTTCCAATAACTGAGCAAGCTTGTAGCCCGGTGTTGAGATCGGCGTTCAAAGGTGTTCCACTGAATGTAGACAAGATATCGAGACTCTGACATTCCGAAGTAGCTGCCTGACTTGTGTAGTCAGCCCAAATGCTCGCCGGCAAGTTTCCACCCTGAATGTCACCCGAGCTACCAAGTTGCCCAGGGAACAGATTAGACAAACCTTGCATGTTGCGGTTGTCGTCGTAGCCAATCCAAACTGCAGTTGTTAGGTCACAGGTGTACCCTGCGAACCAAGCATCACGGTTTCCTTGCGATGTTCCTGTCTTACCTGCAGCTGGACGACCGATTGCAGCTGCTCGACCAGTTCCGTTGTTGATAACTCCACGTAGAACCTGGTTAACCTGCCGAGCTGTTTCTGTAGAAATCGCCTGCTCACCTTCTAAGGCAGGTGCAGAATCTGTGTTCTCTGCCTCGCAAACCCCATTAGATGGATACCAACAAAGAACTCGCCCAGTTGAGTCTTCAATACGTTCAATCACTCGAGGGTCAACTTGACGACCAGTTCGTTCAAAGGTCGAGTATGCCCCGGCCAAGTCGATCACCGATACTTCACGAGTACCCAAGATGAACGATGGTTCAGGGTTTCCGAAATCCGAATTAATTCCTAGATCTGCGGCGGTGTCTACAATGTCTTGTGGTCCAACTTCGAAAGCTAGCTGTGCAAATACTGTGTTTGTTGAACTCCAAGTAGCTTGCTCTAAGTCGATGTAGTTCGGGTATGTAAGATCATCAAAGCGACCGCCATTTACTTTCCAAGGCGCACCGAGAGGAATGTCTTTGTAACCAGATGGAATCTCAATGTCACGAGGTGCTGTGAATAAAGACTCAACGCTTATCCCCTCTTCAATTGCAGCAGCCAGACCAATTGTCTTGAAGGTAGAGCCTGGCTGGCGACCAGCGCTTCCTCTAGCTGTAGCGAAGTTGAATGGCTGATTCGCAAAATCAGAACCACCGATAAGCGCTCTGACTAAACCTTGACCGTCGACACTAACTAGAGCTGCATCCGGCAACTCTGGGTTATTGGGATCGATGGTGTTAGTAACAGAATTCCATGCTGCCTCCTGAGCGGTCGGGCTTAGTGTTGTGTAAACCTTTAGACCACCAGAAAATCTTTGTCCAGGAAAGACTGCGTCAACTTGTTGCCAAACCTCGTCAACAAAGTACTCGCTCCCGAATTCAGAGAAACGCACTTCGCCAAGACCTTCTTTAGAGACCTTGTCGACAAAGTTCGGTAGCGCCTGACCAAGCTCTGGGTTATTCTCGAAGTTCTGCTGCATTCGAGCTTCAGCAATTGCTACATCGTCTTGCGTGATGTAGCCCTGCTGCACCATGAAGGCCAAAGTGACGTCGATCCTACGACGAGCTTCATCAGGGTTCGCGGTCGGTTCTGCTCTACCAGGGTTCCTTAGAACACCAGCCAGGTAAGCGGCTTCTTCTAGGTTTACTTCAGAGATATCTTTGTCGAAATAGACACGAGCAGCACTCTTGACTCCGTTTACACCACGACCATAGAACACTGTATTGAAATACTGACGTAAGACTTCGTCCTTAGCGCAGCGCTCACTAGAGACACCCTCAGCGCAGGCAACTTCTGATTGCAAACGACGCTCAAGCTTGATCGACAAAGCAATCTCTTCGGGTTTGCTAGCTAGATCAAACTTCTTAGTTGGATCTAAGTATCTTTCACTTACCAACTGCTGAGTGATCGAAGAACCACCTTGCAGACTGCCTGACCCTGTCAAGATTCGTTTACCTGTTTGGAAAGCAGCTCGAGCGATACCACGGGTATTAACACCACGATGATCGAAGAAGTCTTGATCCTCTGTAGCAACCAACGCGTCGATAACATCTTGTGGAACTTCGTCCAGACTGTCGATGGTCTCGCGATCTGCATCAGCCTGTGAAGCAGACGCCACAGCGATTCGAGCATTACATGAACCACGGTCTGTATTTGAGTCCAAACAGATATGGGAAGCTTGTGCCTGCTCAGCCCCAACATTTGGCAGAGCAATAGAGAAGTAGTAAGAGGCGATTCCGAATAGCGCTAGACACCCGAATAAGAACAGCCCGAACATCGCACGTCGTAGACGCCAAAGAGGATTGCGAGATCTATCCGCAACGTAAGCGGGTCTAGAAATTATCCCCGGTATTGTCTTGAAAAAGTTAGTCATACCCTTGGCTACCCATACTTAGCCACCAGACCAGTTGATCAAACCACTGCAGGTCCGCCTACCTGATCTACATCCCAGAGTACCCGGACATAGTCGAACTTGGTAGTCGGATTTGGCTAATTAGGCCATTCTGGGTGCAACAGCCCAACTATTGCTGGTACGTAGGCTCTATATATATAGTAACGGCAGCCGCCAAATGCCTATTGCTCAAGCAGCTTCCAGGCATCTTCGCTTGTTATAGGCCCAGTTCGATACATTAACTCCGCCACTTTTTCTAGAGAACTACCGACTGCAGGCCCAGTTTCAAGCCCTAATCGCTTCATTATCTCGTCTCCACTCAAAGGCAGTTCGAGCTGAGCTGATTCGGTGGCTACAAGATCTTCATAAATGTTCAAGATCTCTGAATCACCATCGATCGCCTTGCATTGAACCGCACCGCTTACGACTTCAGCTGTCTGCTTATGAATCAACTTTCGTAGGACATACTTAACGTCATCGTCACTTTGTAAATCCGAAACTGCTCGCACCGTTGAAGCGACATGATTAATACTCGATCGAGAGTACTTCAGTTTCTCCATTTCCAACTTCGAATCAGGACTGCGCCGAAACAACAATGTCCTACGTAAGTCAACATCGGTCGAGCTAGCTGCATCGCTCAAGAACAAATCACGAACAGCTGAGTCAGCGAGCCACGTTAGGTATGTCTCAAAGAACGCCGCCGATCCGAGAAAACCAAAACCAACTTCTAAGTGGTCAGCAGCGAGCAGCTTGTCGAGTTCGACGGTAATCCGTTCTGCCGAGACGACCGATATGCGATCTGATTGTGTCCTCGCCGCCTCAACAAGTTTTGAGTCGAATCCGAGATTGAGCCTTGCTGCGAATCTCCCCGCTCGAAGTACACGGAGCGGGTCATCCGAAAATGATGTTTCGGGGTCGCCTGGAGTACGTAAGACTCGATCAGACAAGTCTTGTGCGCCGTGAAATGGATCGACGATCACTCCTTGAATACAATCAAACGCCATTGCGTTTATGGTGAAGTCCCGCCTCTTGAGATCTTCGGTGATTGTGTCTCCGAACGATACTTCTGGCTTACGGGAATCCGCCGAATAAGTTTCGTTACGATAAGTCGTGATCTCGACATCGATGCCGCCTATCTTCGCTCCCAGGGTTCCAAACCTCTCTCCTTGAGCCCAAATCGACTCGGCAATAGGAGCAATAACCTCACGGATTTGATCGGGTCGAGCATCGGTGGTCAGGTCGATATCTTGAATCTCCGCTTCATCCAATAAGACATCTCGAACCACACCACCGACCAGGTACAGCTCGTAACCAGCATCTCGAAAGTCAGTAACCAAAGAACTCACAGATTCACAAATAGTTCTAAGTCGGCTCAACGAAGTATCCACTCAGACAGCCTACATCTATAGATCTACCTACAATTGTCACTCTAAGATCGGTACCGACTAGCTTCTAGTGGGAATGTCAGTTGCGATTAGATCAACAAGGTGGCGCTCAGATAGCTCGATGAGACTCGTCCTACCCACGCACCCGAACAGCACAACTTCAACACAAATAGATAAGACAGTTCAAAGACTCAGCAATCAACAAGTAGAGGCAGTGACCCCTGCCCTGCCAGAAACTGCAGCCAAACGATTCCTCGATGCTGGATTTGTGATCCATGAAAAGCTTCATCTGTTTTCAAAGTTGATACACCCCCCTGAAAGTAACCTTGGGCGAAGCATCCGAAACTCGAAGCGACGCGACCTTGACCAAATTCTTACACTTGACCGCCAATGCTTTGACCAGTTCTGGCGATTTGACAAACGTTCTCTAAATCGAGCTAAGAAAGCCACCCGCCACAACACCACCAGAATTATTGACGTTGAAGGTTCCATAGCTGGTTATTGCATCACAGGCGCTACCGGACACATTGGCTATATCCAGCGTCTTGGAGTCGATCCGAACCAGCGTGGCCTTGGGATGGGCTCTGACTTAGTAACAGATTCTCTGTCATGGCTCTACCATCGAGGCTGTGAAAAGGCTATGGTAAATACGCAGTTGTCTAATGTGGCAGCACAGAACCTTTACTTAAAGTTAGGGTTCCAACTGGAATCTGAGGGATTGGTAGTTTTGAAATGGCAAAGAAAGCAGTAGCACTACTACTCTTTGGCCTTTTTTTATCAATTCCTGGAACCGCTTTTGCCCAACAAACACCCACGATCGAAGTGGTATCACAAGACTGGAAGGTCGAAAACGATAGCACTTGGAATCTAACTTTCGCTACGAGTACCGTAGACCCGGATGTTGAAGTAGACATAACAATCTTCGCCATCCAAGAAGGAAACCGGGTGCCATTACACCGCTTCAACCAAGTCCCAATCGATCCAGAAGAACCACAAACAACTTGGCAATTAGATATTCGTTCGCTCAACTCTTCAGAACCAACAAGAACCCTAATACCCGAAGCCGGCAATTACATCGTTGGCCTGGACCTGCGTGATGCTGAGTCAGTTGTTGCTTCGACCGAAACAGTATTAACAGTTACCCCTAACGGCGAACCTCAAAACCCGACTCTTGCTTTGATTGCGGAGGGTGATCAACTCGAGTCAACTCTGGCCCTTCTAGAAAGCACAGGATCTGGCGCCATCGTCGGACTCGACATCACTGCGGTACAACAAATACTTAGCGATGAAAGTCTTCGGGAAAGAGCCAACTTAGCGCTTCAAGATTCGACTGCGTTTTCCTTTGTCAAAACCGAAGCTAACGTTTCGAGTCTCACCACATCGGACCTGCTCGATGAATTTCTAGCGCTAATTAGTGATAGCAATCAATCACTTTCTGATAGCGGTATCAATGTTCTCCCTTCTATGACACTGTTGCCAAGCGAGGTAGGCCTTAATACTTACCAAGCTCTAGCAGAAGCTGGAATTGACCGAGTCGTTATTGAACAGCTCGAGGACAACAGCGCTTTTGCACTCGAGGCGAACCCTGCGGTCCAGATCTATCCACTCCAAACTGATGCACAACTTATTCAAGGTGACTTGTCACTAACGAGCAGAGCAGCAGCCAAACTCACTGCTGAAAGTCTCATCATTCCTCTCGACCTCAGAGACTTCGACAACGTTGATGTAGCCGCAGCTTTGGTCGCTGACTTCTCTGGAACCGCACTCGACAATGCCAGTGCGCTCCCCAGCCGAGATGCCACTGAAACGGCCGAGCTGATAATCGAAAATAGCGATGAGATTGCGACTGCCCTTCAGCTAGCTCTTAGCTTCGGGTCTCAAGGCAATAATTCAACACCAATAGGTTTGGGCTATCGACAAAGGCTTTTCGAACTCATCAACGATGATATTTCTGAGCCAGATCTAGCCAGCCTCACTGCAGAAATAACTGCCGATCTCGCCCAGGTAGAGATACTGTCAGGCCAACAACTAAATGTTGCATCTACAGAGGCTGAACTACCAATCACAATTATCAACAACAGTAATTCGACTCGGCTCCTAACGTTGATCGCCGACAGTGAGAAAGCCACGATAGAAAGTGCCACACGACAAATCACAGTTCAACCCGGTACAAACCTAGAGAACATTCGAGTTGAGTTCCGCTCACTAGGTAGTACCGACTTAGAAATATCACTAGTAACCCCAGACCAACAGGTAGTAGTGTCTAATCAGAGTCTGCCGGTCCGATCGACCGCCTTTCCTTTCATGGGGGTGGGGCTCTCTGCAGTAGCCCTGCTATCGCTGCTTGTTTGGTGGGCCTGGACAGCAAAAAGAGGCAAAAAAGCCAAGTCAGAGGCCACACAAAATGTTGTTAGTTTAGAAGACTCTGAGCGGCCTTATAATGGAAGTGACCAAGGCGGTAGCAAAGCAGATGGCGCAGACATTGACAATCGAACAGGGCCTAGTCCTAGCCAACCGGTATGAGTTAATTCAACGTGTTGCCACTGGCGGCATGGCACAAGTCTGGATTGCGACCGACAACTCCAGCAATCAAAGCGTAGCCATAAAAATTCTTCACCAACATTTGGCAAGCGATGAAGCTTTCCAGTCTCGCTTCGAGCGGGAAGCTCTCCGAGCGAAACAACTCGAACACCAATCAATTGTCAAAATCGTAGACACCCTGAAAGATCCAATTAGTGCAATAGTCATGGAATACATCCGAGGACGAAACCTTCGTGATGTCCTCGACTCATCTGGACCAATGGTCCCAAAAAAGGCTATGGAACTCGGGGTAGAAATTGCAGGAGCGCTTGCTCTCGCCCATGATGCTGGGGTAATCCATCGAGACATTAAACCAGCAAACATAATGCTTCAGGAAAACGGGCAAAGCGTCATTACTGACTTTGGCATCGCCAAAGCAACTGGCGATATGGATCTAACAGAAACGGGAAATCTTCTAGGAACTGCCAAATACGTCGCACCAGAACAAATCAATGGCGGCGAAGTTGATAGCAGAAGCGATCTATATTCACTCGCAACGGTTCTCTATGAAGCAATAACTGGACAGGTTCCATTTCAAGGGGAGACAGATGCAGAGGTCGCACTTGCTCGACTACACGCTACGCCTACTCCACCAAGCGAAATAGCTCCCGGGCTGGATTTAGGTTATGACCACTTCTTCAACAAAGCTCTCGCTACAAACGCATCCGCAAGATTCGAAACCGCAGAAGAATTCGCTCAAGCGGCTCATAAAACAGCAGTAGGGACATTCGTTCCTAAGCCTTCAATGAGGGGCTACCTAGAAGATCAAGTTGACTATTCCAACCATAGGACGAATTGGATCCTCGGAGCAATCGGCGGATGTGTCTTACTTGGTTCGTTCATTTTGGCTCTATGGTTACTAGTTATCTCCATTATTGGGTTCGGAGATACAAACACTCCCCGCCCATTGGTTGTAGAACAAGTCTCAATCCTGGCTCCGACTGATGATGGTGTTGTGGCCACCCAACTCGCCGAGCCGAGTGATAACTTTATTTATCCAGTTACCCAGCCCGGCGAATCGATACTGCTTGAACTTACTCGTGAGAACGAAATATCAGAAGTAGGCGTTCGCGCAACTGGTGAAGACTGGCTGGTTCGGATCTCGCTTTTTGATTCAAATGGGACACTCTCAGAACCACTCGCAACTGTCGCTTTTGATAGCTCCACCTCTGTTGAGCTGCCTGATTCTGTAGACGCCGAGTTTGTTTTGGTGGAATTTGGGCAATCAGAAGGCTCACTACCTCAGATTAATCAAGTCATACTAAACTAACGACTTTTCCAAAAGTGACGATAGATCCTTGATAGGATCAGCGCGTTAATATGACCGAAGAAACCAAACCCTCAGAGTCGTCAGATCTCGACTGGCCAGCCAAGGCATCGAACATGCTGGTCGGCTATGTCGATACTGTAAGAACTAAGACAACGGGCCCTGCGCTAGTTGCATCTAGGTATGCCGTTTATATGGTCGCCGCTGCTCTTATAGGAATAATCCTGGCGATTGTTGGTTTTATTGTTCTGCTCAGAGTGGTCATATTGGCTACAAACGAACTGAGCTTCGTAGACGAAGGCGAACCGTGGCTGGCCTACCTTATTATTGGTGGACTCATGGTTCTAATTGGCGCCTTCATCTGGAAAGCAAAAGAACCTAAGGAGCCCTAATGGCACCCCAATCAACTGACATCCTCATTATCGGAAGTGGCCCTGCTGGCTTAACTGCTTCAATTTATGCAGCTAGAGCAAGCCTCGAACCATTACTTTTGGAAGGTGAACCTTCTTCGACTGGAGACCAACCAGGTGGCCAGCTAATGCTGACAACTGATGTAGAAAACTTCCCAGGTTTTCCAGAAGGCGTAATGGGCCCAGACCTCATGAGCTCACTTCGCAAGCAAGCCGAACGGTTTGGAACCAAGATTGAAACCGTAAAGGCCTCCAAAGTTGACTTCTCAAGCCGTCCACACAAGGTTTGGGTAGGTGACCCTGACGCCGAAGAACCAACATATCTTGCCCAGGCAGTTATTATCTCCACCGGAGCCAAGGCCATTATGCTCGGTCTTGAAAACGAAACTGAGCTTATTGGTAAGGGTGTTTCTACCTGCGCTACTTGTGATGGATTCTTCTTCGGAGGTCAAGAGATTGCAGTAATAGGTGGCGGTGATTCCGCAATGGAGGAAGCTAACTTCCTAACCAAGTTTGCAGACAAAGTCACAATCATCCATAGACGAGATGAGCTTCGTGCTTCTCAGATCATGCAAGACAGAGCTAAGGCAAACCCAAAGATCGAATTCTTATGGAACTCTGAAGTTATTGGCCTAAACGGCGCAGACGCTTTGGAATCAATAGAGGTAAAGAATAATCAGACAGACGAGGTCACCACATTAGCTGTGACCGGTATGTTCGTTGCTATCGGGCATAAGCCGAATACAGGTATGTTCGATGGCCAAATAGAATTGGACGATGAAGGCTATATCGCTACCAGGGCACCCAGCACGTACACAAACGTGGAAGGTGTGTTTGCATGCGGAGACGTCCAAGACAAGACATATCGACAAGCTATCAGTGCCGCCGGATCAGGCTGTAAAGCAGCTATTGATGCTGAACGCTGGCTCGAAGCTAACGTACACTAAATACTAGTTTTTCGGTAATTGAATAAATATCGCCTTTAGCCTGTTAATAAGTTGCCGCACAGTCTGAGGAGGACCAAATGGCTGGAAATGTAAAAGATTTAACATCAAGTGATTTCGATGAGGCTATCAGTAGTTCTGAACTACC
>CALJAE010000043.1 GCA_938028175.1 uncultured Acidimicrobiales bacterium | reverse complement strand
AATGGTCGTCATCCTGAACTTGATTCAGGATCTCACGAAACGAAGTGAGCGACGTTGATTCATGATCCTAATATTTGGATGAGGGCCCCTGCGGGGGTCTTCATTCGTTTACTGTGGGTCGATGTTTGGCGTAGCCAAACTCGGTAAGAGAGCAAAGCGAACGACGGGGTGTAGGGGGTCACGTAACTCTGTTGTTACAATGTCTTAAGTGAGCTACGTCGAAGCTGAACAAACCCATACGGAAGTAGATCCTGTCAGCGTCGGCGACGGCAAGGTTGAGTCTGGGTTCAGTAAGTCCATCTTCATTTCGGGTATTCGATGCGCAATTACCTATGTGATCATTCCTTTCGTGACGCCCTTTATCGGGCTAGCTCCGGGCGTTGGCCCGGCCATTGGTCTGGTTGTCGGAGCAGTTGCGATTACTGCTAACATCTGGAGTATCCGCCGTTTCTGGAAAGCCGATCATAGGTATAAGAAGCCAGTCACAGGATTGCATGTTGCCGTGCTGGGTTTGCTAGCCGTTTTGATGTACTTAGACATAGCTGCTTTGGTGTAGCTACAAGCTGTCGACGTTGACAACGAGCTGCCCGTCAGAGACACGAACAGCAAACTGTTCTAAGCCTTCGCCTTCGAGTCCGAATTGTTCTTGCTCGCAGTTCACAAAACTGTCGGTTACGGCGTTGTAGGAAATTTCACAATTCGGGTCAGTCTCGGTTGGTTGAACTTGAAGGATCGCAAACCAGCCGGTGCGTGAGTTTTCGCCGACATGGCTTAGAAAGAAGTTTCCGTTACCGCCAGTGACATCTGGAAATAGACTTGGACCAAACTCATCAACCAGTTCAGATTGGTCTCCTGCGTTTGCTAGCAGGATTTCATCACGGCCAATTTCTAAAGTGACAGAGTTCGAGCCGCCTTCAGAAATACGATCCAAAGCGAACGCTAAAACACCAAGTGAGCCGATGAGGCCCAGAGCGATCATAACCGCTTGTCTGCCTGGTTTGCTTTCGGTGTTTACTGGCATGTAGGAAAACTATCTGCTGAGATGGCTGTTCCCAAATACTAGAGCCCTCGGTACTTGACGTCAGGACGGCCTAAGCTCGGGTCGGCTGTCTGTGATGGCCCATAGTAAGCCTCAGTAGTTAGTTCTCTGAAAGTCGCAAGGTAGTGCTCCAGATGGAGCCGGCGGCTTGGCCTTGGAACTAGTCCAAATTTCGAGTCAAGCACATTAGCTATTAAGTCGACTATTTGCCTATCGTACTCATCGAGAGGAGCTTCCAGTTTGTAGCACGTAAAGTAATTGTTTACCCTTGAGGTAAAGGTGCCGAATGCTGGCAGCATGCTTTTAGTAGTTCGGGTATCTATTTGCGTCAGTGCTCCGTAGGCCTCTGTCACCGCATCAAAGTGCTCCTGCTTACTCTTCATGGTTTGTATCGCCTTTTCAAAAACCGCCGAATCGCTAAGTGTAGCCTCGCAATTTGTCATTTAACTAGGACTTTTTATGGCTCTGATCGGTTTATTGCTGAGTAAGGTGCATCAAAGTCAGCGCAGCAGGCTATTTTAGATGCGGGCCAAACTACGGCCTTAAATCCCACCCACTATTAAGAGGACCAATGGACCTACTTGAATATCAAGGAAAGCAGTTCTTCGCTAGCTACGACATACCAGTCTCAGAAGGCGATGTCGCAACCACAGTCGAAGACGCAGTAAAAATCGCAGACACAATTGGGTACCCAGTCGTTGTCAAAGCTCAAGTCCACACTGGTGGTCGAGGCAAAGCCGGCGGAGTCAAGCTCGCTAACGACACAGCTGAATGCACCGAGCACGCAACCAACATCTTGGGCCTCGACATTAAAGGCCACATTGTTAAAGAGATCTGGATCGAGAAAGCTTCAGATATCGCCGAAGAGTATTACGCAAGTTTTACTCTTGACCGCTCAGCCAAAAAGTACCTCGGTATGTTAAGTGCTGAGGGTGGTGTCGAGATCGAGACAGTCGCCGATGAAAATCCAGACGCCATCGCAAAAATTCATATCGACCCAGTTGAAGGTCTGACCGAAGCTCAGTGTCGTGAATGGGTCCTAGCAGCGAACCTTAACGATCAAGCAACTGATGGAGCAGTCGACATTTTGTTGAAGCTTTACAACGCCTATGTTGAAGGCAACGCTGACCTTTGTGAGATTAATCCTTTGATCTTGAAACCAACTGGTGAGGTTCACGCACTCGATGCAAAAGTCTCACTAGATGGCAATGCTCTTTATAAGCACCCTGACTACGAGAAATACGATGCAACACAGCCACGTGACGAACGAGAAGAAGCAGCTCACGAAGCTGGCCTTCAGTATGTCGGCCTTGACGGCTCTGTTGGTGTGATCGCTAACGGCGCTGGCCTAGCAATGAGCACAGTTGACGTTGTAAACCAAGTAGGTGGCTCACCAGCAAACTTCCTCGACATTGGTGGAGGAGCTAACGCCGAGGTTATGGCCAACGCCTTGACCGTAATCAACAACGATCCTGCTGTTAAAGCTATCTTCATAAACATCTTTGGTGGAATCACCCGAGGTGAAGAAGTCGCTAACGGAATCATCGAGGCTATGGGCAAAGTCACAATCGACTCGCCAATAGTTATTCGCCTAGACGGCACAAATGCTGTTGAAGGTAGGGAAATCCTAGAACCACATCTCGATGACAAATTGATGATGGAAACAACCATGCTATCTGCTGCACAAAAAGCAGTAGAGCTAGCCAAATAGATCGAGAGTA
>CALJAE010000042.1 GCA_938028175.1 uncultured Acidimicrobiales bacterium | reverse complement strand
CGTTGCCTCAAGACGATCCTAAGCGGCGCTGCCCTGATCTAACTCTTGCTCGATCCCTCCTTGCGTGGGAGCCAACTACTTCTTTAGAAGATGGACTCAAAGCAACACTCGCTTACTTTCGCTCAAACCAAAATTCGAGTGCATGAAACTTGCTAAGGTAGGGACATGAGTCTCAGCTCGAAGCTATCTGTTCTAACCGTGGTTGAACAGTTCTGGCACAAAGTGCCTGGGGGAGTTGCTGTTACGACAGCCGAAGCTATCGATGCGATGAGCGCCAACATTGATGTCAGCGGAGTGGCGGCCTGGCATCGATCGAAAAACTTGAAAACACCTAAGGTCTTTCCAAAGGTCTGGGAACAGTCTGCTCCGATCACAAACCTTAAGCTGCCACGTCCGCTTCTGTACGAGAATTGGCTAGCAAATCGCCCACCGAAAGTTGGCGACTCTTCGTCAGATGTTCTTTGGGCCTCCTCAATGGTTGTTCCGACTACCGACTTGCCAATAGTTACAACAGTGAATGACATCGACTTTTTTACCAACCCAGAAACGTTGTCTAAACGGGGGAAAGACTTCTTCCCAAGAGCCTGGGCTAAAGCGGTAGCAGCTAGCGAATTGATTATTTGTCCAACTCAACAAGTTGCAGCTGCAGTAGCGGATCGAATGCGGGTAGACGGAGGTAAACAGACCAAGGTTGAGGTAATCCCTTGGGCAGTAAAGACTAAACCCCACCATAGTTCTCAGCCCGAGCTGCTAGAAGGCCTTGGGTTGGATGAAAAGTTCTTTTTGTGGGTTGGAACTTTAGAACCGCGTAAGAATTTGAAAGCGTTGGTGGAGGCATTTATTGCCAGTGAGGCAACTCAGCTAGTTTTGGTAGGCCCAACCGGTTGGGGGGACCAAGTTGAGAATGTGGACTCTGAAAGAGTTCGCTTTCTTGGTTATGTTCCCGATGGACTTCTCGAAGAGTTATATCGCTCTGCGTACGGCTTTGTCTTCCCATCAATTTCTGAAGGTTTTGGGCTCCCGTTGCTTGAGGCAATGTCTCGGGGCGTCCCAGTTATTTGTTCTAACACATCGGCCATGCCGGAGGTGGTTGGTGATGCGGCGATCATGTTCGACCCCCTCAACACCCAACAGATCACTGATGCCATAAATAGGCTTGATTCTTCGGCTGAGTTAGCTGCAGAGTTGGCGATGGCAGCAAAAGAACAAGCCGCTCTCTTTAGTTGGGACCGGACCGCCAAAGGCTATGAAGAAGCCTTCAGATCAGTCCTGGCTTAAGGGTATTTACCCTAGCTTGATCATGTAATTGTTCTCATCAATTCAGGGGCAGCAAAAAGAGGGTGAGGCTAGCCTGAGACAGTGAATGAAGATACCCGCCAACCTTCCCAGAATCTCGGCCGTTCAATCGGCATCAACTTGCTCTGGCTTCAGCCAGGTACCGTTGGAGGTTCCGAGCAGTATGTAACCAGGCTATTACGGGCAGCTGCCGGTAAGTGGCCTTCTGACTACGCAGTCCACTTGTATACGACCCCGGAATTCGCTCAAGCGTATCCCGAGATCGCTGACAGATATCAGATTACGACAGCCCCTGTGGCAAGTAGAAACAAGGCTGCTCGAATTGCTGCAGAAAATTCGTGGCTTGCCCGCCAGACTTCGCATCATGATCTAGTCCATCATTTCGGTGGAGTAATCCCATACATTCGTTCAGCAGTATCGAGCGTTACAATTCACGACTTACAACCGATTGATCTGCCAGATAACTTCAATGCCGTTAAGCGTCGCTGGTTGAAGCATGCGTTGCCACATACTGCTAAGTCAGCGAGGCTGATTATGGTTCCGTCTGAATTCACTGCCAGGCGTCTTGAATCTCTTTACGGTGTTAGTAGAGATCAAATTTCAATTGTCCCACAAGGTGCTGACCCTTCGATCGAGCCCGCCAGCTATAACTACTCGCCATCTGAAAGATTCGGAACTTACCTTATTTACCCGGCTATCGCCTATAACCACAAACGTCATATCGACATTATTAGAGCGCTATCCCTAATGGGAGATTCATATAGCCATGTGAACTTGGTACTGACAGGGTCTCCTGGACCGAATGACGAGCGAGTGGACGAAGTCGCAGAGCACCTAGGATTAGATAAGAGGGTTCACAGATTGGGTAGAGTGTCAACAGCCTTCTTGCAGGCGCTTTACCGAGATGCCTTAGCTTTGGTTTTCCCTTCAGCATACGAGGGCTTTGGTAACCCTGTATTAGAGGCAATGAAGCTCAAATGTCCAGTCATTACTAGCAATGCTGAGGCGCTAACTGAGGTTTCTGGCGGCTGCAGCCTTGTGTTTAACGTCGGCGATGCTGCCGGTCTAGCCAATTGTATTGAAGCTGTGCACACAGATCGACCCTTGGTGGAAGACATGATCGCTAGAGCTGAGATGAGGGCTAATCAGTTCGATTGGGATGCATCTGGTGATGCACTAGTTGCTGGCTATACCAAGGCGCTCAACCAGGTTTAGTTGTAGCATATAGCTCGATATGCGTCTGCTCCTTTGCTGTCCTCACTTCACACCTGATATTAATGCTGCCACTGGTGTAGTCATGACGCGTCTGGTTGAGTCTCTAGCAGACAGGGGCCACGAAATCGACGTTGTCACGTCTTTGCCCTGGTATAAGGGGCACCGTGTGGCCGAGGAATGGAAAGGTAGGCCCTGGCGGTTAGAAAAAACTGAATGGGGAAGTATCACTCGTGTCTATCCATTCCCAACTTCTAAAACAAATATCGCAGCCAGAGCCGTTGGCTTCGTTGGATTTACTTCTCTAGTCGCAGGACATGCAATTTCAAAAGGGAAAATCGATGTTGTTATGGGCATGAGTCCTCCTATATTTATGGGGGAGGCCGCTTATCTGGCAGCCAGGAGAAGGCGAGTCCCATTCGTATTCAATATCCAAGACATCTTTCCAGACGTAGCTGTTGAGCTAAGAGCTTTAACAAATAAGCGAGTCATCGGTTTAGCGAAACGGTACGAGAAGTCGCTGTACCGTCGATCTGATGCCATAACGGTTCTTTCACAAGATCAGCGATCCAACATTGTGTCTAAGCTGCCTTACGGTGATTCAAGCAAGGTAAAGATAATCCCTAATTTCGTTGACACAACTCAGATCAAAGTGACCGAGCGAGACAACGCTTTCCGTGCGGAACTGGGAGTCAAACCGAATCAAACCTTGGTGATGTATGCCGGAAACGTTGGGCTCTCACAATCGTTCGATTTAGTCAGGTATGCGGCCGAGTATTTTCGAGCACGGCCCGATGTTATGTTCTGTATTAATGGTGAAGGAGCAGCAAGGGCAGGAATCGATCGTTGGTCGGCAGATATGGACAATGTTATTGTTAGAGATTTTGCTGAACGAGAACGCTTATCTGAAGTCTTGGGTGCAGCCGATATCCATTTGATTTTACTCAAGAGAGGCTTGGCCAAGAGTTCGACCCCTTCCAAGTTGTATAGCATTCTGTCCGCTGCCAGACCGGTTGTGGCAAGTATTGACCAGCCAAGCGAGGTGGCCAGCGTTATAGATAATGCTGATTGTGGTGTATCTGTTCCTCCTGAGCTTCCAGCCGAGTTTATAGCTGCGTTAGAGAAGATGATCACTTTGGGTTCTGACGAGCTGGGTCGTCTCGGTGACAACGCCCGCAAGTATGCAAGTCGTCCCGATGTGGTTATGGATGCAGCTACTCAGGCGGCGGCCTATGAGAAGTTGTTTCAGGAGTTGCTCTAGCCAGCTGTTATGAGGTATTAGAGTGATGCTGTCGACGTTGAAAGGTTGAGTAGAAATGTCAAAGAAACGTGGAGTAATTATTAGCGGATATTTCTCACCGCTTCATGCTGGCCATCTAGACATGATGGAGGCTGCAGCATCCGCCGGAGACTTTCTAGCGGTCATCGTGAATAACAATGCGCAGCAGGTCATGAAGAAAGGTAAGGTTATTCAGGAAGAGTCAGATCGTCTTCGAGTGGTCAACGCCATCCGCCATGTAGATGATGCGATGGTGGCTGTGGATGAAGACAGAGCAGTTTCTGAGTCGATTAGAGTTTTTGCCGAGAAGTACTCTGACTGTGATCTAGTCTTCGCTAACGGCGGTGACCGGTCCTCAGGCGAGGTCGTTCCAGAAACTGGAGTATGTGAAGAGTTCGGGATTGAGATGGTTTTCGATATGGGTGGAAACGAAAAAGCAGACTCGAGTAGCAGAATCAACATGGAACTAGGTATTGAAACTGAGGCCTCAGCGTTACCTAGCGAGAACAGCTAGTCAACGCTATATTCTTTAGCGACTAGATCAAGATCAGACTCGACCATCATTCTCACAAGGTCGTTAAACGCTGTCTTAGGTTTCCAACCTAACTCAGCCTGGGCCTTAGAAGAATCACCGATTAGTAAGTCGACTTCAGCAGGTCGCATAAACTTTTTGTCCTGCACGACATAGTCTTGCCAATTTAGATCAACTGCACCGAACGCTAGTTCACAGAACTCTTGAACACTATGGGTTTCTCCAGTGGAGATGACATAGTCCTTAGGCTTATCTTGTTGAAGCATGAGCCACATCGCTTCGACGTAGTCTCCAGCAAAACCCCAATCTCTTTGTGGGTCTAGATCGCCTAGTCGAAGCTCCTTGGCCAGGCCATGCTTAATCTTGGCTACATTGTAGGTGATCTTGCGAGTTACAAACTCAAGTCCGCGTCGTGGGCTTTCGTGGTTGAAGAGAATCCCCGAAGAGGCATGCATGTCATAGCTCTCACGGTAGTTGACTGTAATCCAATGCCCATAAACCTTTGCCACACCGTATGGCGAGCGAGGGTAGAACGGAGTTGCCTCTGTCTGTGGAACTTGCTGGACTTTGCCAAACATTTCAGAAGAGGAAGCCTGGTAGAAACGAATCTGCTTGTCCATCAGTCGGGACTGTGCCAGTACGGCGTTTAGAAGTTTGGTTACCCCAACGGCTGTTGTATCACCCGTTAGCGATGGCTGCTGCCAAGAAGTTTGCACAAATGATTGAGCCGCAAGGTTGTAGACCTCATCGGGCTGTGTTTGGGAGATGGCGTCCTGAAGCGATGCTTCGTCAAGAAGGTCGCCTTGGACGATTTGAATATCGTCTTGGATGTGTCTGAGGCGATCGAAGTTGATTGTGCTCGACCGTCTTACCATGCCAGCTACTTCGTAGCCTTTGTCTAATAGCAATTCAGCAAGGTAGGAACCGTCTTGTCCTGTGAGGCCCGTTATTAGTGCTCTCTTTGTCATCTATTTCTCCGTTGATCTTGCTCTAGTTTAATGACTACTGCCATATTGCTCCACCACATGCGAAGAATAGCGCAAAGACTCATTGAAGGGCGAGCGTATGAGTAAAATTATGGGGCCTTATGCTGCAGATCCTCAACGCCCGCTCACATGTCGAGACGCTAATAGCTGCGGCACTCGAGTCTGTAGAGCCCGCTGGCTGTGTCGAGTCTGCTATTGCGTTCAATGCTAACGAGTTATTGACGCGGGGTCACCGAATCGAGCTGGGAGAGAGACCACTGGTGGTTATCGCCATTGGCAAAGCTGCCATACCGATGACGAACGGATTTATTGAGTCTGCTGGCGCTCGCGAATGTCGGGGTGTGGTTATAACCAAGGAAGGCCAGACAGGCGATGTGTCTTCAGAGAATTTCGAGCTTTTCTATTCGGGTCATCCAATCTCTAATCCAGTTTCAGTTAAGGCCGCAGAGCGAGTGCTAGAAGTACTCGCTGATCTTAGTGAGCAAGACACTGTTGTCTTTCTGATCTCCGGAGGCGGCTCAGCGCTGTGTGCAAAGCCAACAATGAAACTAGATGCTTGGCAAGAGCTGTCAGAGCAACTACTTGCGAGTGGATGTGATATCGGTGAATTCAATATCATCCGACAGCAGCTTGATCAAGTGAAGGGCGGTCGATTGGCCGAAGCAGCATTTCCAGCCAAAACTCTTACACTTATTTTGTCAGATGTAGTCGGCGACTCTGCAGAAATCATCGCAAGTGGGCCAACAGTTCCAAGGGCTGGTTCTGCCCAAGATGCAGTTGCTGTGCTCAATAAATATGATATTCAGGTTCCCAACGAGTTAGATCAAATAGCAAAGACCAACTCGCCGCCTCAGACTTTTGATGCACCATTTGAATTCGTCGGAAATTTGGACGAAGCTGCTAAAGCATGTCTCACCGCAGCGCAAAGTTTAGGTTTCGACGCAGTAATTAGGAAACCTTGGCTAACTGGTCCGGCTAAGCAAGCTGGGGAAAGTGCCGCTCAACTTTTCGACGATCTAGTAATCGGTCAATGCTTGATACTTGGTGGAGAGACGACCGTGCAAATCAACGGTTCTGGTACGGGCGAAGGGGGGCGAAACCAAGAACTTGCGCTGGCTGCTGCGATTGCGATCGACGGAGCTGAGAATATTGCTATTGCTTCATTTGCTACCGATGGCGAGGATGGTCCCACAGACGCAGCCGGTGCGTTAGTCACAGGCTCTACTGTGACTCAAGGTAATGCCTTAGGGCTAAATGCTGCTGAGTACCTAGCGAACAACGACAGCTACTCTTATTTCGACTCCTTGGGTGATCATTTGATACGGACAGGGCCGACAGGCACTAATGTTAATGATCTACTATTTCTTTTTAAGTACGCAGAATAGGGTTTGTTACTATGATTCTTGAATTCCACAAGATGCACGGTTCTTCTAATGACATCATCATGGTGACACAACCGTGGCAGCGTTTGATGGAACACTTCGGTTTGGTCGAAGGTAACGACCCATCTAATCCACCTATATTTGCTCAGACTCTTGTGTTGTCTCTTTGTCGGCGGGACGGCCACTTCGGCGCTGATGGGGTCTACTTTTTAGATATCGACGAACATGGTCACGTTGATGCAAACTTCTATAACCCGGATGGTTCCTTTGCTGGCATGTGCGGAAACGGGCTACGTGCAGTGACACGTTTGGTTAATGATCAAACCGTTGAGGAGTTAGAGCAAGTAGTTATCACCTCCGATGGTTCGCCGTTTGTGGGTTCCGAAAGCGAGCTTTTCGGAGATCTCGAAGCGACTACTATTTCGACAAGGAGCATTTCATTTACTTCGAGTGATCTTCCGATCAACGTAGATTCTCCTGAATTCATTGAATCAAAGATCGAAGCCTCTGGGACTGATTTGAATTTCACGGCCCTAGCAATTCCGAATAATCATGTGGTAGCAATGGTCGACGAGTTCGATCTAGAGCAGCTTATTTATGTCGGTGAAAGGCTCTCAATTCCCAACGAGTTAATTCCAGATGGAGCGAATGTTTCGTTTGTAGCTGAACTTCCTGATAGCGACGGCCAGAAAGAGTTCTTTGTCAGGACCTTTGAGCGTGGTGCTGGTTTAACCGCTTCTTGTGGTTCCGGACAAACTGCTAGTCGTGCAGTCTTGACTAAGACGGGGGTGGTTGATGGCTTAGACCCAGTGTTGCTTAGAAACGTCGGAGGGCCTGCATACGTTGAGCTCAGGGCTCTTGAAGACGACTACTTTGGACTACTTACTGGTAACGCCAATTATGTTTATACCGCAAAGGTGGAGCTCTTTCCCGATGGTACGTTCAGTGTTGTCGACGGCCCAGAAAGCAATAAGGGTGAGATTTCTCAGTTTCGGAAGTTATTTGAGGAGAATCGTTCGATCGTTGAAAATGCCGGAATTGAGGCTGATTTTGATGCCGCAGAGAAGGCCTTTCACTTATAGCAACCTGTTGTTGCTAGTTAACGACTTTCAACTAGTCCAAATTTGTAGGCGAGCTGTACCCTGTAGAGAGCGATGATTAACGAAAAATACGACCATAAATGGGGCTTCGCCGATACTAAGTTCGAAGTTAACCCCGATAGAAGCGTGCGATTTACCGGCGATAGGTATGACCTGTGTGGCTACGACATCCCAGGTCTTATCCCATTCATCGAGTCTGTATTCGAAATAAAGCTCGATCTCACTGAGACTAAGCCGCAGGCTGAGCCTACGCC
>CALJAE010000041.1 GCA_938028175.1 uncultured Acidimicrobiales bacterium | reverse complement strand
TTCTATGACTTGGACTTGACTTGCGAGTCGGTCTTCAAAAGCGTCTTTGCCGATCTCGTCGATCAGGCGATCAAAGATGTTGTTGCGGAAGATTTCACGCCGGGCTCGTTGCTCGACACTTGACTTCTTTCCTGGGCGTATAAGAAGGACAAGGTGAGCTTCGGGGGTGACCCTTAAAAGTCTTTCCACCAAGGCGGTTCCTAGAAATCCAGTTGCACCAGTGATGGCGATTTTCTTACCTGCGAGCTGTTTTTCAATCATGATAAATCGGCCCTAACCCAGCCGAAGGGCACACTTGTTATACATAGGGCCCTATTTAAGGATAAGGTTTCTAGAGCCAAGGTGCACTTCGCCTCCTGTTTTGCTCTGTTGGCGAGGTTTGATTCTGTCAAAATTGCCAAAACTGTTCTTTCTGGGAGCTAGACCCAAGACTTTGCCTGCGGCGATTGCCCCTGTAGCTGTGGGTAGTTCGCTCGCTTATTTTGATGATTCTGGCAGTTTGGGCAGAGCTCTACTGTGTCTGGTGGTTGCTTTAGGGATGCAACTCGGCACCAACTTTGTTAACGATTATGCCGACGGTCAACGAGGAGTGGACTCTGAAGCCAGGGTTGGTCCAACTCGATTAGTAGGGTCAGGCCTGGCCAGTGCTTCACAAGTTAAGAAGATGGCACTATCTAGTTTCGGTATTGGCTGTTTGGCGGGCCTGGTGTTGGCGTTCTTTGTTGGTCCGGAACTTATAGTCGTTGGTGCGCTCAGCGTTCTTGCTGGTTGGGCATACACAGGTGGCTCGAACCCGTATGGCTACAGAGGGCTCGGCGAACTATTTGTCTTTATATTCTTTGGCCTAGTCGCCACCATGGGGACCTACTATGTCCAGGCCGAACGGCTGACTGCAGAGTCGCTTGATGCCGGAGTAGTAATGGGTTGCTTTGCAGTTGCATTGCTTATCACAAACAACTTGCGAGATATCGATACTGACGGAGTCGACGGAAAAAAGACCTTAGCTGTTGTTCTTGGCGACAAAAGAACCAGGTTGTTCTTTGTGGCCACAATAATCGTCGCTGTTGTCGCCTTACTTATCTTGGTGCTTCAAACCACAGGATGGCTAGCCCTGGCACTCGTAGGCTTCGGCTTGCTGGTTAAACCAATAAAGCTCATTTTAGTTGACAGTGTGAAGGGCTATGGACTCATCCCTGCACTTGAATATACAGCTAAGAGTCAGTTGGTGGTTTCGGCTTTAATGAGTTTGATTTGGTTGGTAGCCTAAGACTATGGATCCCTTCAAAATTTTGGGTGTGTCTGAGACGGCTGATCTTGACGAAATAAGAACCGCATATCGAAGCAAGGCTCGCAAATATCACCCGGACTCTTACGGAGGGCAAGCACCGCCCGAGGCAAGCACGAAGATGTCCGAACTGAATGCTGCGTTCGTAGAGGCTAAGGAACAAATTCGGCAAGGAAAAGACTCACAAACGGTGCAAGTTGACCCTGAGTTCTTGACTAGAGACAGGCTTTATCAGACGGCTCAAGATGCCGAGTATGCACAGGCCACAAGTTCAAGACGGATGTTTGTGGCAGTGCCGCTGGTTGTTCTAGGTCTCATGATTGTTGGCGTGGTAGTCCTTGGGATCATTACAAATAGTCAGCCAGTACCGGGAGCCGAGGCCCCTGCAGACGGAATTATTGGTAGCGGCATCGAGCTAGGTGATTGTGTCAATGTAATCCAAGGTCCAACTTTGCTTGAAGTCACATGTAGTCCGAATGTCGATGGGGTTGTAGTCGGAGCACGCTTAGCTCGCGATGACTCGCCGTGCATAATAGGAACCTCATATGAAGTGACTTTGGGTACAGGAGTTAGAGCCTGCCTGCGTCAGGGCTAATCTAAAGTAGCTAGTGTGCCAGCCTTAAGGAGCTGGGTCAGGTTCAGGTGCTGGAGAACTTACACTCGGTGTTGTAACAGGGGCAACGGAAGTATCAGCTGGTTCTGGGGTCGAAGCTGGCGGCTGTGAAACTGATGGTGATGGCGACGGTGAAGAGGACTGTGGACTCGTTGTCGATGGGGTTGTTTCAGTGCTTTCAGTTGTTGAGCTGGCTGTTGTGGTTGCAGTCGTTTCCGATGACTCGACCGTCGTTTCTTGAGTAGTCTCTGTGGTTGTAGTCTCTTCTGCTGTAGTGGTTGTGGTCGATAGTGTGGGAACCGAGGCCAGAGTTGTTCCCGTGATCCCAGAAGCAAACGCTACTTCTGTCGGCGCATCTGTAGCAGAAGCTTCTGCAGCCAGCTCAGTTACCGGCTGAAGGAAAGTGACGATCGAGATCAGCAAGAATAGCGAGAACGCAAACAAACCAATACTTGAAGCTACTTTGAGTCCTGCTTCGGCTGACTTTGCCATTGGTTTACCCCTCACGATTTATTCTTACTCTCGTCTGATCGTCCAAACCGGTCTGTTTTTAAGTACTTTCAGAAATCTTTGGGAAATTTAGCCTGATCGCAAGGAACCTCTCACGTTTGGATTCCACAGGTCGATACAAGAAGCGATGGATAATCCAGAGCTTCCCGGCGTAACGGCAATACTCCCAAAGTTTAGAAGAGTCGGCCTTCGCATGAGCTGCACTTCTTGTGAAGTCGCATGGACCGGTACAGCAGACTCAGATTGTTGGGTGTGTGAAGAACCTGGAAGCCCAGGGCCTCCACCATCGATTTATCCAGATATTGACTAACTTAAGATCTAGATTGATTGTCATAGCTACCTGAGACAATGTTGAGCATGGTCATGTTCGGCGTGCAATGTCTTTGCGGAAATACAGGGGATGGGCTTCTTTGCGGTCAGTGTGAGAAAGAACTGCTCAGGCCTATATCGATCTATTTAGGTGGGTACGAATCAGTTCGAGCTACAGGTAGTTATGAGAACCGATTGAAGGAGTTGGTTTTGGAATTGAAGTCTGGAAATAGATCTATCATTCCGGCGATCTCAGCCTTAATGTTTAGATCGCTGCATGAGCGTTATCCAAGATTCGATGCTGTGACATGGATTCCACCTTCAAAAAGAGGTCATCGTCAACGTGGCTTTGACCAGTCGCAACTGTTAGCTCAACAAATTGCCAACCTTCTTGATGTTCAATGTTTCCGTACAGTGCGGCGTACCGATAAAGCTTCGCAACATAGCAGGTCTAGGGTCAACCGAAATTTGGGTCCAACATTCCGTAAGCTTCGAGAAGTTAAAGGGAGTTTATTGGTGGTCGATGATGTTATAACTACTGGGGTAACGCTAAGGCGTTATCAACAGTTGTTCAAAGGGCAGGCAGACTTAAAGCTAACTGCACTTTGTATGGCATCTGCCAATTAGCCCTACCCTGATCAAAGCCAATATGGTAGGGTTCAAATAGAACTTGGCTTTGCAGATTTGGGGATTGAAAATGGATGTAAGAGTTAGCGGTCGAAGGACAACGGTTTCAGAGGGGCTAAAGAATCAAGCGGTAGACAAGATCGGACGACTTGACAAATACCTTGCAGGCATCGATTCGGCTGAAGTCCATTTTTGGGAAGAAAAAGTTGCAGCTCGAGATGCTCGAGAGTTTTGTGAGGTTACTCTCCAGGGGCACGGTCATCACATCCGAACTAAAGTTTCAGCGCCCGATGGCTTCACAGCAGTTGACCTGGCCGTCGATAAGTTAGAGCGGCAGCTAAGTAAACTCAAATCAAAGATTGATAAAAAGAATCGTTCTCGAGAGAGAGTGCAGCTTGATCCTGATCTCGTGCCCGAAACTTTGATCGATGAGCCTGCGGTCGAGTTTGACATTGTCAGAAACAAAACATTCGCTTTGCAAGTTATGAGTCCTCAAGAAGCAGCGCTCCAAATGGATCTGTTGAATCACAGCTTTTATATGTTTGCAAACAGTGAAACTGGTCTGACCGCCGTTGTCTATAGAAGAGAAGACGGCGATATGGGTGTTATAAACACTGCATAACGGCTGTAGTCGACTTTAGATTCGGCTACTAGACTTAGCGTCAACATGTTCTGGCGGACTTTAGTTTCAATTTCTTTGTTGACGTTGTTCTCGGGTTGCGCAGCGAGCCAAGAACTCGTTGTTCCAGAAACAACAATTCAGTTCGAAGTGGCCGCTCCAGAAGTCATAGTTTCTGAAGAGTCACCGTCAACTCCCGAAGCCCAAGTTGAGCGATTTCTGTTGATTTTGATGGAAGTTCTCGCAGATGTAGATCGCCCAGCGGAAATTGCTGATTTCGAAACAGTAGCAACAGAGGAACTGTCCGAGCTTCTAGCCACTGACTTTAACTTTCAGAAAGAACAAGGTTACGGTTATGAAGACCTGGATGGGGTAGATGTCTGGTTTTCGCCGATCGAATACCCGGTAGTGTTTGCCGGTGAAGATGGGCTTCCTGAGTTTCCCGAGTCATTAGAAGTCCAGCTCGTTGGTTGTTTTATTGACAATGGTGTGGAGCTAGGCAGGGATCCGCTGCTAGTTGAGGTCAGCTCTCCAACAAAGACTTTTGTCAGGGCATCGCTAGTGGAACAATCTCCGACCTGGAAGCTGACAGGCATTGAGTGGTCGACAGAAACCGATACCGATCCAGATTGGTGCCTAGCATGACTAAAGCTTTCGTATTCTTAATAGTGGCCGTTTCGCTCGTCCTTGGCTGGGTAACTAGTGCTGAAGCTCAAATCGATTTTGAAAGATTAGGAATTCCAGAGATAACCGGTTCGCTCGATCCACTTGAACCAGATAGTTCGTTTGAAGCCCAGGCTGCCCTTGATGCGAGTCGAGAGCTACCCGCATACCACTACTACCTGCCGGAGTGCGATTTTGCCTACACGATCGAGGATGATACAGACTTCTTTGCCTTCTATACCGACCATCTTTTTATGGTAACTCCAGTCACCCCATTCGAAATCTTAGAAGAAGGGTCACCCCAGTTTGTTTCTTCGGTCGACGGAACTGGCAGGAGTTTCGATGCAGTTCATTCAAGGGCATTCTCAACTACGGGACAGTGGCATGTCTACACCTGTAACGGGCGACAGCATCCGGTGCCTGTAGGGGAGCAGGTGTCAGTTGTGGAACTAGTTGCTGAAGCTTGGTCAAATCTGGCGATCAAGCAACCTGAGATCAGGGCTCTACCAGAGGGCGATACCCTAGTAAATCTGCAAACCTTTTATTCAGTTGATGACGAATGGTTTGAGTCAAAAGCGTCGTCAGCCAATGCCGGCCGAATTTCCGTCAGAGTAGACTTTGAGCCAGTTAATACTGTCTGGAACTCGGGTGAGCCGGGTTCGCCTAGCTTTGGTTGCCCTCTTTATGGTTTCGTCGGAGAGCTAACAACCTACAGGTCAAATGCATTTAGATGTGGACACACGTATCGACAGCCTTCCGTCGTCGGAGAACCATTTGAAATTACTGTGGACACGCTATTTGACGTGACAGCTAGAGTGAATATAAAAGATGCTGCCATTGGGATAGATGATTTGCCTCAAATGAGGGTTCGTCACAGTAGACAGATTGAAGTCGGTGAGTTAGAAGCCAAATTAGTTTCAGATAACTGAGCAGTTATCCGCCGTTGCCGAAATATGTCCAGCCATCTGGCTCGGCACTGGTTTTGCGTTGTTCAGCAATCTGGAATATCCATTTCACAAATCTGCTAGACCTGCCAGCGGTAACAGACTTATTGTTTCTCGGATTAGTGGCTTTTAGGCTGACCTGATACTCATTTAAATTGCCCTCAGGCCCATCTGCTACATTGTCAAAGATTATTCGAGTTTCTACTCCATGTGGGTTAGTGGAAATGTCGCCAAGCATAACGGCTAAGCCGTCTTCTCCGCACGGAACTCTTCTATCCAAAGAACCGATATCAACGCCATCTTTAAACAACGTTGCCTGGACTAGTACTCCGCTGCCCCATTGAGCGCCGTTCCAGCTAAAGTGGCAGTGGATGGTGCCCCTTACAGGGACACGATTGTTGGTTAGGCGGGCGCTAGCAGTAATAATCTTCGGTTCATCCCACCTGCCGACTGTAGGATCACCGAAAGTTACCGGTGGTGTTGTCGTGTCGGTGGCGGTTGTTGGTGCGGTTGTAGGTGCTGTTGTTTCAGCGGCCGTGGTTTGCCGTTCGGCAATTGTTGGTGATCTTAGTTCTGCGGTTGTGGCGGGGCGTGTTGTGCTTCGGGAGCTTGTGGTTGTTGTGCTTCGCGAGCTTGTGGTTGTGTCGTCGTCTTCAACACCTTCATCGCCGTCTTCG
>CALJAE010000040.1 GCA_938028175.1 uncultured Acidimicrobiales bacterium | reverse complement strand
GTGGGTGCAGAAGCAATCGTTGAATTTGTCTCTGCCGAGCTTGATCCAGAGAACCAGCTCGACCTAGCCACCGTAGCTTCTCCTTACATCGAAGAGCTAGAAGCACTAGACGCCGAGGTGGAGGAAACTTTGTCGGCAATTCCTGTCGAGAACCGTGTGCTTGTTACAAACCACAATGTGTTCGCTTACTTCGCCGAGCGCTACGACTTCGAGGTTCTGGGTGTAGTAATCGAGGGTGGCTCCACCGCAAACACTGCTAGCGCAGGAAGCATTGCTGAACTTGTAGAAGAAATCGAAGGAGAGGGCGTTCCAGCAATCTTTGGTGATGCTGCTTCTGCAGACGATCTTCTTAATACTGTTGCTAATGAAGCTGGTGTTGAAGTTGGGAACCTTTTCACCGAGTCTCTTGGTGGTCAAGATGAGAGTGCGGAGAGCTACGTGGATGCTGTTAGAACAAATGTCAATTTGATCGCAGAACTCCTAGCCTAGTAAAAGTGCTTGATCTAGTAACAGAAGCTTTCGAGCCGGACTTTATGAGACGTGCCCTGCTGGGTGCGTCTCTCGCCGTTATCGCAAGCTCGGTTGTTGGTACTTGGGTTGTGTTGAGGGGTATGGGTTTCATGGCCGATGCTCTGGCGCACGGTGTAATCCCTGGGATAGCGGTCGCACTGCTAATCGGTATTAGCCCATTTATTGGAGCGTTGGTAGCGGCAATAATTATGGCGGTTTCGATTGGCCTGACTACTCAACGAACTTCTGTGAGTGAGGACACTGCAACAGGTTTGCTGTTTGTGGGTATGTTGGCAGCGGGTGTCGTTTTGATTTCGCGCACCCCCCGTTTCCAGGCTGAGCTAACGACGCTTCTGTTTGGCGATGTCCTGGGCATTGGGGTGGAAGATATTGTTGTTCAGCTGGTGGCGACAGTAATTGTGTTGGTAGCGACCCTTGTGTTGTTTAGACCTTTTATGGCTCTTACGTATAATCCAGTCAAGGCACAGACACTCGGGATGCATCCAAAGTTTGCTCAGCTCGCAATGTTGACGCTTCTAGCGTTATCGATCGTGGCAAGCTTCCAAACGGTTGGAACGCTTCTAGTGTTTGGGCTTCTAATTGGGCCTCCGGCAACGGCGCTGCTGTTAGTGCGTCGCGTGCCTGCCATGATGATTGTCTCGACCGTCTTTGGTCTACTGGCAGCCTTCTTAGGTTTATTGATCAGTTTTCATTGGGACACAGCGGGTGGAGCCACAATTGCTGGGCTCGCAATTCTGCAATTCTTTGTTGTGTCAGGGGTAAAGGCCCTAACTAAGACCTTAGCTAACTAAGAAAACTAGATAGTTTCAGTAGCCTTGGCTTCTTCTCTGTTGTAGAAGGCAAATATGCCGGCATGAAGTCCTGTTTGGAACCAGCCGATTGCTGTTCCTAGAGCAGTGCTGATCAAGAGCAAGATAATACCTGTGCCATCTGATCCTGGTATCAGTTCTCCAAGGTTGATCATGTCTAGGTTCTCAACTGGCACACCGTTGATAGCGGCACTCTCTCCAGTTGTTTCAACGTTGACAGAAAAGCCGGACTGGAATATCAGGTTAATGATGAAGCTTGGGATAATCAGTAGTACTGCTGACAATAACAGGCGCCCAAACACTGGCCAGAAGTTGTCTTCCGATGTCTGGAACGTGCTGCTCCAGATTGATTTGGTCCTTCGGTCAGAAACTGCAGCAAATCGTAGAAAGCTGATTTTTACGAAGTACCAGATTGCCAATGGGATGGCCACAAAGAAGCCGACGATGGACAGTAGCGCTATGATTCCTCCGTTGCCTGATACAGAAGCGATAACAATTGATCCACCGACGAACAGCGCAACTGGAAGTATCCACCACAAAAATGAAACGATCGTCCATCCGATGAACGGAAGCAACTTTTGAAAGCCAACGCCAAGAGAATCAGCTGTGTTCGCTGCTGTTCCATGTTGTTTCTGTAGGAGAATATAGGTCGTGGCAAGGTTGAGGACTGTTCCTGCAACCGCAGCTGCGATACCGATGAGAACGGCTTGAATAATCAGCCCTGAATCAAAGTTAACTATGTCGAAGAAGCCAAGGTCTCCTTCGTCGATTGATTGCAGGTTAACAAACTCTATGCCTTCCAACGCTCTGAACCCGATCCAAGTTGAAATACCGGTGATCACTAGCTGAGCAACCAGTAACGGTGCTAGTTGGGGAATGCTCTCGATCGCATTTCTAAATGCTGAAGCAATCCATTCGCCAATATCGTGAGTTGGGACGTAAGTGCCTTGCGTAGGATATTGCTGCTGCCCTTCTTGCCATGGCTGTGCCGTTGGTGGGCCAGCGGGTTCTGGCTGATTGAAGGGCCCGTTCCCATTTGGCTGGTCGGGGTTAAAGTCACTCATCGTATATTTCCTTCTCGATGGACTACTCTTCATTCTAACGATCAATAGGGAACTTGCGGTAGAAGGTCGTTGTGGCTTGTGGAGAGATCGTAGGGGCTAATTGAAGCTGGCGGCGGCGGAAATTACGGTGTAAGCGCTGTACTCACAACCTTGCTTGATTGGCCGATTGTTTATTATGGCCGATTTGTTCGTGTACGGTTCGCTGCTAAACGACGAAGTGGTGCAGGCTGTGACGGGTCGCGTGTTCGCTTCACAAGATGCGACGGTTCAAGACCATTTTGTTTCGAGCCTGGCCGATCGAGCTGCACCTGGCCTAATCGAGCTTGAGGGCAGCACGGCCACAGGTCGGATACTGCTCGACGTTGATGAAGCAGCGGTGCAAGTAATTACAAATTGGGAAAGCACTGACTATCGATCGGTCCAAGTGACAGCCGTAAATACAGCTGGCAAAGAAGTTATCTGCCAGACATTTCTTTGGAACGGAGAAGCATTAGGTGCTGCTTGGAGTAACGATACCTTTAGGGCTGAATCGTTAGCTTGGTATGTGGAATGCGACATTCCAGTATTTTTGAGTGCGGATGGAGGGACTTGAACCCACACGACCATAAGGTCACCAGATCCTAAATCTGGCGCGTCTGCCAATTTCGCCACATCCGCAAGATGTGTTATGTGATTATATTCACATGTTTCGCCAGATGCGATGTTTATGTCGGAGTATCCAGCGACTGATGAGTCTAGGCGGTATTGTAGTCAATTATGACAACGCCAGATATTGCAAATCTTCAGACCGGAGCCCCTCTAGGCGGCTTTGACATCTATCAGCAGCTTCTTAAAGAGCGAATCGTCTTTTTAGGGCAACAAGTAGATGACGACATAGCTAACTCAATAGCAGCTCAAATGCTTTACCTTGCAGGCCAAGACCCTGACAAAGATATTTGGCTCTATATTAACTCTCCAGGTGGTTCAGTAACTGCTGGTATGGCTATCTACGACACCATGCAGTTTGTGCGCCCACAGGTAGCGACCGTATGTCTAGGTCTTGGAGCGTCGATGGGGCAGTTCTTGTTGACTGCGGGTGCGCCGGGCAAGCGTTATGCGCTACCGCACGCACGTATTCTTATGCATCAGCCATCGGCCGGTGTCCAAGGTCAGGCTTCTGATATTGCTATTCAGGCTGAGAACTTGATTCGCATTAAGAAAGAAATGGCAGACTTGATTGCCCATCACTCTGGTCAAACAACAGAACAGATCGAAAAAGACTCCGACCGTGACCGTTGGTTTACCGCACAAGAAGCACAAGAGTACGGTCTGTTTGATCACGTGATCAGTAAAGCCGGCGAACTAGCCGACGGCTAGCTAGTAAATGCAGCTTCGGCGTTAGCCCTTAGTTTTGCTACACAATCAGCTTTACCGCCCTCGTGTTTGAAGAGCGTTGAGCCAGAGATAAACACATTGGCGCCGTTGCTTGCGGCGTGACTAATAGTTTCTAAATTGATGCCACCGTCAACTTCAATATCGAATGGTCTGCTAAGAGAGCTTGCGAGCTTACGTGCTTGCTTTAATTTGTCGCCGAGTTCGATATATCTCTGTCCACCAAATCCTGGGTTGACTGTCATAACTAGAAGCATGTCTAGAAGTCCGGCGACGTTTGACACATGGTCTAGGGGAGTGTGAGGGTTAAGAGCCACACAGGCTTGTGCGCCAAGATCCTTAATCTTCGAGAGTGTTCTATGTAAGTGGGTGCACGCTTCGGCATGAACAATAATCATTTCACAGCCGGCGTCGACGTATTCTTCGAGATAGTCGTCGGGGTTCTCAATCATTAGGTGAGCTTCGAACGGTACCGATGCGTTTGCTCTAACAGACTTAATAGTTGCTGCACCAAAGGTAAGGTTTGGTACAAAGTGGCCGTCCATAACATCGAACTGGATACCGTCAACCCCAGCTTGTTCAAGTTCTTCAACTTCTTGGCCAAGCTTGGAGAAATCAGCAGGTAGGACAGAGGGCACAATCTTCATATCAGGCATAAGCAAATACTAGCTGAGGGCGCCAGTTACTGTCCGATTCTCACCAAAGGTGGATTCACGCCTTCTGAAACCGTTAGCAGTTCCAGTGTGTCGGA
This sequence comes from uncultured Acidimicrobiales bacterium, assembly GCA_938028175.1. Classification (GTDB taxonomy): domain Bacteria; phylum Actinomycetota; class Acidimicrobiia; order Acidimicrobiales; family SZUA-35; genus JAHDDW01. Next base: position 2,496 of record CALJAE010000040.1, on the reverse strand, counting down.
GTCTTGGCGGATAGCTACAGCTTCGCCCTGTGGTTCGGGAACAATTGGTGCCTCACAAGGTGCAACATTAAACCAACCAGCTGACCCATCTGGAGGATTTTGGTATATCCACACTGTTTGGTAGGTGCGCAATGCAACAGTTCTGCCATCGGCTGAAATGTCAACACCGGTTACTAAGGCTCCAGCGTCTCCAACTCGGCCACCGGGGAGTGGTTGCTCGCTACGGTCATTCAGTGCGTCAAGATCAATCGAAGCAACTTGGCGAAATTCTGGGCGAGATTCAAAGATTTCCACATCGCCTTCTGAAAGTTGTGCGGAGTAAACGGTTGCGTCGGGAAGAACGCCAAATAAATTACCTACGCCGATCTGTTTGTCAATCACAAATAGTTGCTCGGTTACCGAATCTACAAAGACAGCTTCCGCGTCAACAGGAAAATCTGGATACACAAACTCATAGGTGTTTATTAGCTCTCCAGTGGCCGGATCAACTCGATAGAAACTTACAAACTCACGGTCGGTGGTATTGAAGTTATCGCCAGTGTCCGCCAACAATAAGTCGTCGTTGACTAGCGCAATGTCTTCAGGGTCATCGATATCGGGTGCGACTTCGCTTAAGTCGATGGTCCGAATGGTTTGGCCCGCCTCGGCAGTGCCTGGAGCTCCAACGAGATATAACACGGCGTCCTGTCTGGAGTCGTTATGTAGCCAGACGCCTTCGTCTGTCCAAACTGCGCCTGAAATTTCAGAAAGCTCAAGGTCAGAAACAGGTGCCGATTCGGTGGCAATTAGTGCTTCACAGATTGCTGGATCAGTTGAGGTAGCCAATTCATTGTTTGGAGTCTCAAGATCATCGAATATCGCCTCACCACTTGCAGTCGACGGTGGAGTAACAGTCTGCGTCGTTGAGGTGGACGTCGACGATACAGAGTCACTGCAACTAAAGGTCAACAAAAAGAGGAAGCTAAGTGCAATCGCTAAGCGCATCGATTCCTAAGCTCATCGGCAAATCGGCCAACTGGAACTTCAACGTCTGAATAGCGAATAACTTGATCTTTGCTGACATCATTCTTCAGGACACAACCTTGTGCAGCCGCAATTGGAAGAAAGTCTTCGTCTGCAGCTAAGGATCTATTCTCACATTGGCCAAAAGTATCAAAGCCGCCAAGGCCGTCGAGGGTGTGGCCGGCCGCTAGATCTTGTTTTGCAGTGGTTACTACATCAACCTGTAGTCCGTGGGTTGGAGCGATTGTGGCATCACCGTATTCAACTGCCCGTACGATGCTGCTCGGTAACTCAAGATGGCAAAGATGGTAAGGCTGGTAGAAGCAGTAAAGAGGGCCATCGCCCATCTTTAAATAGTCAAGATAGATCTTTTGTGAATCGTCTGGCATCTCGGCCAGAACAAAAACACCAGGCCCAGGAGTTGCATCTAATACATAGTCAACAATGCCGCCACTTGATCTAAGCAAGTCAAGATCAAAGACATTGGTGGCACCTTCGATTGGCCCTTCAAGTGATGGTCCAATCATTCCGCGCTTGGCAACCGAGAAACCAGTTGCGTTAGCGACAACAGCTTGTTCGAAAGATATCTTTGTTCCATCGGCAAAGCTTGTGACCATCTCAGGTGTTTGTCCCCACTGAGCTGCAAAGCCGGCTTGAGTGGCAGGCGTCCGATACTGATCGATCAAACCCTTGATGCTTCCAGCTAGCAGAGGGGTAGCGCCAAGGTAGTTGACATATCGCAAGACATTCATTTCGGCCGCAGGCTGATCTCCGTCGGCGACTGTATAAACACAATTATTTGCCTTAGCCATTTCGAGGAATGCTGGCCCAACATAGGCGTCTATCTCAGCATTCATATTAATTACATGCTTGCCCTTTAATAGAGCATCAGAAATTAGCTTCGCTGCATACTCGATAGTTCCAGTCACTTCGACAACGGCTTCTACAAATGTTGAGCTAGTACCAAGTTCCGGATTATCCGTCACCCCGATTGCCGGCGGGCGTGCAGCTACAGATTCAATGTCTTTGTCGCTCTCTACTCTAACTGGTTCGAAGCCTGCGGAAGTGACAGCGTCGATTGCTGTCTCGACGGTTCTGTTAACCACGAGTAGGGGCCTAACGCCAGTTCTGTTGCGTAGGTTAGCTAGTAAACCACTGGCGATAAATCCGGCACCAAATACAGCAGCCCTAATAGGGTCGTTTGCTCGTTCCTGGGCCGCCTTATCAACTAAGTACACACTAAAAAGCTTAGAGGTTTCAAGATGATTCAGGCATCTGGTTTGTCAAATATTACAGATAGGCAGATTTAACGAACAATTGTCCAGTTTCGTACTAGAGTCTCACCCATGTCGTGGAACGATAATAGCTGGGGTCAAAACCCCGAAGAAAACCCAGAAGAAGAAACTACCGGACACGGTTGGGCGCCTCCAGAGCAAGGCTCAGCGCCAGAACATAGAAGTCCTAATACTGCACCGCCAACAGGAGGAGCACCTC
>CALJAE010000039.1 GCA_938028175.1 uncultured Acidimicrobiales bacterium | reverse complement strand
GATCTACCGGACGTCGATCTGCCAGATATTGAACTTCCCGATATCGATGCAGATATCAATCTGGATGCCGGTCTTAGCGAACTAGAAACTCAAGCCCAAGATCTATTAGATCAAGGCGAGTTTGAGACTGTCGACGATGTTCGTGGTGCGCTGGAGTCCTTGATTAATTAGTCAAAGCTGTATCGGTACACGTTTGTCTCTCTAACAACGAAGCCGATCTTCTTATAGAGATTGTTCGCTGCTTCTCTAGAAGGACGTGATGTTAGCTCTACTGTTCTAGCTCCGGCATCTCTCGCTACTTGTAGAGCATGCTCTGACAGCTTCTGCCCTACTCCGAGTCCTCGAGCTTGCGAATCAACTACAACGTCCTCTATCCATGCTCGCACCCCAGTGGGGATTGTGAATAGAGCAAGAGTGAGGCTTCCTAATATCGAGCCATCTTGGCGCCTAGCGACAAGTAAATTACTGGCTTCAGAGGCAACGATGCCAGCTATAAAGTCTCTATCAAGGGCTTTAGCCGAGCTTGACAGTTGTGGAACAAGCCTTTCTAATGCTTCAAAGACCTCGTCGGTTAACTCTTCTACCTGTTCGATTCGTACTTCTTTATCCATGTCATTCACCAACTTCAAAGCCTAGATGATTGATGACTCGTTGTGAATGTCTGAATAGTTTTGTGATTCTTCCTCCTTTGGTGACTGATCAGACTATTTTGATGAAGTGGATTATCTCAAATGGGTGGACAACCCTCCCGCACTAAACGACCCAGTCCTGGTAGTAGCTTTCGAAGGCTGGAACGATGCTGGTGAGTCTGCGACTTCAGCAGCCGAATACATTACCGAGCACCTAAATGGCACAGTGTTTGCCGAGTTGGACCCTCAGCCTTTTTTTGACTTTACCGAAACCAGACCAACTGTTCGCATTGGTGAAGATGGACGAGAGATTCTGTGGCCGTTCAACGAGTTCTCTTACTCGGATAGGCCAGACAACAACCGAGACATCATTGTCTTTCTGGGAACGGAACCACAGCTCCAATGGCGCACCTATATTGAGCAGATCATTAGCGTCATCGAGGAATACCAAATAGAGCTAGTGATCTCACTTGGTGCTTTAATTGCAGAAGTGACACATTCACGACCTTCGACCGTTTACTCAACAAGCGATGACATTGCATTAATTGAAAGCCTCGACTTGGAGCCTTCAAACTATGAAGGGCCAACGGGAATCATCGGAGTCCTACAAGACACGCTGAAAGCCACCGATTCCGATCTGCTTTCACTGTGGGCGACCATCCCGGGCTATGTTCCACACATTCCTTCCCCCAAAGCTGCTCTTGCCCTAGTGCAGCGAGTTGCCACCATCGCAGGAATTGACATACCAACCTCAATGCTCGAGCTGAACGCTGGTGCTTACGAAAGCCAGATCAACGAACTGGTAAATGAAGATACAGAAACGCAAGGCTATGTGACAGAGCTTGAAGAAGCCTACGACTCCTCGATGAAGCCAGAGTCAGGCGAAAACTTGGTCAAAGAGCTAGAGCAGTTCCTAAAAGAACGCGAAGACCCCACCGGTTTTTAGCAGCATAAAACCTTCAGGTGACCAGAAGTTCCAGCTCCGGTGGAGGCGCGAAGCGACGGGATTTTAGAGCCGCCAGACTCTCAACTAGTCTAAAAGTCCAGCGCTAGGAGAAAGGCGTAGCCCACGGGGTTCTAGCAGTATAAGATCTGACCCCTCACCACACCGTCGTCCTGACATCCACTACAACCGTCATTCTGACGAAAGTCAGAATCTCAGATCCCAAATCAAGTTTGGGATGACAAGCGCAGAGTTTGGGATGACAAGCGCAGAGTTTGGGATGACTGACACACTACAACCGTCATCCTGACGGAAGTCAGGATCTCAGCAGCTATAATTGCAAAAGCGGGAAACCAGGAGCTAATATGCGGGACATAGAACAGTTTATTGCCAAAGCTGGCGAGCTAATCGAGGAAGAGAACTGGGCGGAACTAGTAATACTCACCCGAGACGAACTACAAGGGTCTGCTGAGAGTGACCCAGATTACAAACTCATTCACGACACTATGGTCCATCTGATTGATATCAAGCAGGACGATTTTGCAGCCAGACTCGCCAACTATTTGAACATATCAGACAGGACCTTGTGGCTTCAAGGCATTGCTGTCCATGCCGCGGTTAACGACAGGCACGGAGTAGCCATTCGGGCTAGCAGGCGGGTACTAGCAACCAAAACTCCAGCGACTATAAATACAGTGTTACTAAGGGAACTTGCCTTCAACAAACACAGAGCTATAGGAGCTCTCGTTATAGTTGCAAAAGGAAGGAGTTTTAACGACAGCCCACCGACCATGCGACAGAGAGCCCGAGCAGCTGCATCTCTACCAGTCGAAGATACGAAATCGTTCAATTCAAAACAATTTAGAACGAATTTTTTCTCATCGGAAGAACTTATTGGCGCTATCAAAAGCGACTCATGGCTCAACAATTACGCTGCCGCAGTAAACGGCGACACACCAAAACAACGCTTAGCTAAATAACACTCTCAACTCGACGTTTGGCGAAGCCAAACTCGGTAAGAGAGCGATAGTGAACGGCGTCATTCTGACGAAAGTCAGAATCTCAGATCCCAAATCAAGTTTGGGATGACAGGCACCAAGTTTGGGATGACAAGCGCAGAGTTTGGGATGACGAACCTAGGCCTTAGAGCTGTTCTACCTGCCAGAGGGCTGCTTCGTCGGTACCGAATAGCACTACTTCATCACCAGCCGTTGTTGTAAAAGTTGTCGCTATGTCAGCGTCAACGGATTCACGTGTTAGACGAATCTTTGTGTCAGCAACTTCGACTCCGTTGGCTTTTGTTCCATTGATCGAAGTGAACGCTTCTAGATTGTCTAGCTTGTCTTGTTGGTAGAAGACTTCGGCAACTACTTCTAAACCGTACGCAGCATTGAAGATCCCTGCCTTAGCTGTTGGCCCATACTTAGCTGTGGTCGGGTGAGGTGCTGAATCTGTGCCTAAGAAGAAGCTGCTTTCTCCACTAACTGCTGCTGCGATTAGTGCGTCACGGTCCGAAGCTGCGTTGATAATTGGCTTACAGAAAAGGTCAGATTTCATACCGTGTGCCAACAAGTCTGAACGTTCCTTAGAAAGATGATGCGGAGTAATTGTTGCCACTACCTGGTCATGGGCTGCAACAAAATTGATTCCTGCAGCTGTTGAGACGTGTTCAACGGTCACCTTTAGCTCTGGAAGACGGCTACATACTTCTGCGAGCTGGCGCTCTAGAAAAACGGCTTCACGATCAA
>CALJAE010000038.1 GCA_938028175.1 uncultured Acidimicrobiales bacterium | reverse complement strand
CTTAGTCTATTTATATTCTCTCGTTCTTCAAGAGCTGCCGCAGCCTTCTGCAAATCGAGGTGGTCGAGCTCGACCCACTTCCCATTGTTCTCTATTAGTGGGCGGGCTTCTCGAGCTAGATCTCTAATCTGTTCGGCATCGAGCTCTAGGTCGTCAAACATTACCGACCAGCTAACGTTTGATAGTTGCTGAGCTCCTACAACACTATCGCCAGTTGCTTCAGCGTTAAGCTTAAGAGTCGGTGCGGGCTTGCCTTTGGCAAAGTCAGGGGTGCGTACTTCATAGCCAGCCGCAGAAAGGGTGTGGCCCTTTGATTGCATGAGCTCCCAAGCTTCTTCTTGTGAGAGTATGACTTCGCCACGGCGGCGAGCACCAGGTCTCAACAACTCGGGATATAAACGTTCTAGACGCTCTAGATCTTGTTCTACTTCTTTTGATCTGGTGGTAGAAGAGTTGACTATAACCTGTTCACATGGCTGCAGTTTCTTGTCTGAGCTAAGTGCTAGTACTTGTAAGTACCAGGCGCCTTGAGAATCAGGTGAGTCCAATTGAACAACAAGGCGAGACTTACGTGGCTTAACTAAAGGAGCCGACCAAGCGTCGAGCTTGCGTGCAATATCGCCAGCCACAGCACCAGGAGCTACAAATGGCTCGCCGTCTAGGCGTGAAAGGATTGATTCTGAGACCTCAATAGCGCTTTGGGGTTCATCCATCGAGTCAGCGACTCGAATCTTTTCGGCTGCTTCGGCAAATATGGCCGAAGTAATATCTGACACCACTGCCATTACTACGCCACTTCGATCGGTCTTAGTATCAGTTGCAATAACGGCGCTAGGCAATGCCCTAGTTAGTTCTGCTACTTGTCTTGCGCTCACTAGTGCGGGAACCCAACGCACTTCAAATCTAGAAGAACCTTTTGGTAGGTCTTCATTACGGCGTTTGCGATGCTTATGTAAATGTGGAACGGCACGTCCAAGAGCGACAGATCTAACAGCTAACGAAGTAACTAGTCCCATCCAGCGTGCGCTTGGGGCAAGTTCGTATCCGTCTTCTGGTTTTGCCAGTGAACCGAGCCAGCCCAAACAGGTCTCAAGAGGTGCACTAAGCGCCGGAACTTTCTGCCCAGAAACTTTGAGCCCGTCGAATTCGCTCCATTCGATTCCCTCAGACCCTGTTGTGTCGAGTCGGGTATAAAGCTCGTCAACAGACTCAGCCTCAGCATCTCTACCCGAAGCCCAGACAACGACTTTGTCTTTAACCCACGAAACTTGCAATTGGGCAAGCCCTGTAGGTGTGCCATCAGATTCAGAACCGATTACGTTTTGTGCTGCAGGACCTATTAGTTCGTTTAGGACGTCGTCGACACGGCGAATCTCTGACTCAAAGTCAGACACTACCGTAGAGCGTTCTCTACCTCGAAGGGTCCGACGAGCATTCTCAGCACTCAAAGTAGCCTCATCAAGTAGCCTTAATAGGCCTGCTACCCACGCCTTCTTATCAGATTCAAGTTGTTGAACTTGCGCAGCTGTGGCTGCTCCGTCGACATGAAGCTGCACAAGGTCCAAGAATCTATTCAGATCGATGTCGTTAACCGACAATTGAGCTCCTCATTAAAGTCTCATAGATAAGGTTGAACCTCGCACCAAAGAGAAAAACACCTTCGGGTTTAGTTGGTTCTCACCTTGAGCAGCTGCAAAGCCATTTGCACTGCTGTTAAGTAATCTACCACCCTATCGGTGGTTTACCACTTGAATTTAGTAGACATCGGAGTCTCAAGAAATCCGCCAAAACGACAAGTTCCTAGGCCTATTAGAGAAGAATTCTCCAAGACCTAGGAACTATGAAGTAACTATTTGATTTACGCTTATGCGTCAGTCATGTCTTCTTTGATTTCTTTAGCCATGTCTGCCATGCCCTCAGCGCTTAAGTCAAGTTCAGCGTCTGAGCTCAAAGCTACCTTATAGATAACTCCACCAACAATTGCTCCGACAAGTGGAGCTAACCAGAACACCCAAAGCTGTTCTAGAGCTACACCACCGTCACCAAAGATTTCCTGGCCCAGAGCCTGGGAGGTTGACCTTGCTGGATTCACACTTGTGTTGCTCACTGGGATAGAGATTAAGTGGATAAGGGTTAGACCCAAACCAATTGCCAAACCACCCATAGCGGCAGAAGCAGCTTTGTCAGTTGCTCCAAGAATGATAATAAGGAAGACCGCAGTCAATACGATCTCTGCGATCAATACTGCACCTAGCGAGTATCCACCAGGCGATCCTTCGGCCCCGAAACCGTTTGTAGCGAAAGCGCCTGCGCCATCACCGATTGAGAATGTATCGACACCGGATGCCACTAAGTAAATAACGATTGCAGCTACAAACGCTCCGACTACCTGAGAGATCCAGTAGGCAATAAGCTTGCCACCCGAGAACTTACCGGCAATGGTCAGACCTAGTGTTACGGCAGGATTGAAATGTCCACCGCTTACATGTCCGAGTGCGTAAGCACCTGTCACTACTGTGAGACCGAATGCTAGCGAGACACCAACAAATCCAAGTCCGAGTGAACTACCGTTTGCCCCCGTGCCGAAGTCAGCGGCTAAAACCGCTGCACCACAACCACCTAGTACTAACCAAAATGTTCCGATAAATTCAGCGACTAACGCTTTTGCAGAACTCATACAACCTCCTTATAAGGTCTAAATAATTGGTCTCAGAATAGTTGCTAGGATCAGATAGCGCTGGGATACCACACTTTCACTCAAAGAACGACTTGACATGACTCCATTTCCGACTAACT
>CALJAE010000037.1 GCA_938028175.1 uncultured Acidimicrobiales bacterium | reverse complement strand
ACTGAGTCAATGGAGATAGCAAACATGGATGTTGCCCTCTCCACACTTGCAAGACTAAAAGAACTCAACTGTCGAATCGCTATCGACGACTTTGGTATCGGGCATGCAACGATGGAGTACCTACGTAATTTCTCTGACGCTGATGCACTTAAGATTGATCGTTCTTTCGTCAATGGATTAGCAGGGGAAGCCAAATCTCTTGAAGATACAGCTATTGTTACGGCTTCTATTGCCCTAGCAGATGCTCTGGGAATGCAGGTTGTAGCTGAAGGGGTCGAGACAGCCGAACAGCTTAAGGTGCTTCAGAATCTCAATTGTCGCTATGGACAGGGTTATGGATTCTCCAAGCCTGTACCGTATGCCGAAGCTGAACAATTGTGGTTAAAGAGCTACATTGCCCCAGAAGGCTAAAAAATCCGGCGCTTTTGTGTGTGCTTTGTTAAATTAGAGCCTGTTTATGCGAGTTATCCCGCTATCCTGAAACCTGGCGGAAATTTATTGGCGGAGACTGTTACCTAGGTAATAGATTGGCTTCAAGGGATTTTGCCAACGTATTACACCTAAGCGCATTACAGGGGGTCCTGGTGGAGCACACACCTGGAGAAATCGGACAAAAAGAATTCACTCGTAAACTCAAAGGCTTTGACGAAACCGAAGTGAAGTTATATCTGAAGCATTTAGGTGGAGAGTTCGCCAAATTAAACGATCAGATTAAAGAAGCAAGAACACGTGCCATCGCTGCTGAAGATCAACTCATGTTGCAAGAACAGCAAGCTACTGAAGAAGGTCAGTACAACAACTTAAGTGAGCACGTAGATGACCTACTTAAGGGTGCGCAGGGAGTTCGAGAGGACATCCGTAAGAGGGCCGAGCTAGAAGCTTCGACTTTGATTCAAGATGCTGAACACGATGCTAAGCGCATTATGTCAGAGGCAGGGCGTGCTGCTGCCGAGCTGAATGCAGATTCCGAAAAGCAGATGCGTGAGGCAGAAACCAATATTGCGCAGCAGCTGGATGAAGCTCGCAAACAGGCAGAAGCGATTGTGGCTGATGCAAAGACTCAAGCAGAGGGTTTATCTGATGAAGCTCAACAAGAGATTCAGAATAGCCGCACAAGTTCAATGGCAGAATCCGAAAAGATGCTTGCTGATGCTCAAGCTAAGGTAGAACGAATGATGTCTGAGGCTGAGACATCAGCACATCAGGTTATTGCTGATGCAAACGCAAAGGCAGAACAAACTATCGCCGGTGCTCAATCTGAAGCTGAGGCAGTTATTAGTCAGGCCGATGCGAATGTTGAGGAGCGAAGTCAAGAGCTTTCAATGATTGATGCTCGACTAAAAGAAGCTGATGAATATCTGAGTACTACTCAGGCTGAGGCTGACGGATACTCTTCTTCTAGGCGGGAAGAAGCGGACAGCTACTTCGAATCTAAGATAGGTGAGGCCGACTCTTACTACCAAGCTAAGTATGTGGAAGCTGATTCTCTTGTAGTTGAACGTCAAGAGAGTGTCTTGGCTGAGGCAGCCGAAGCTGAGGCTCAAAGAGACAAGGCCTTAGCTGAGATCGACGAGGCTAGAACTCAGGTTGCTGAGTTGCTGGAGCAGGCTCGTAGTCAAAGCGAATTCTTACGCCAAGAGGCTGAAGAAGTCGTTCGTGAGAAGGTTCGCAAATATGTGGAACAGAGCGAGAAGCGCATTGCTCGACTTCATATAACCGAGCAGTCTGCTAAGGAACGACTAATCGCAGCTCAAAAAGAAGTTAGCAATGCATTGGAGAACGTCAGTGTTGATGACCGAGAAGCTCTCGGTGATGGTATTGACGACGCTGTACTGGCTGAGGCCGAGAAGAGGATGCTTTCAGAAGTAGAGGCAGAAATTAATGTCCGTTCTGAAGAAGTAAATCCTGTAGTTATCGATATGGATGCAGAACCTCATTCTCCACCTCCGGGCTATCGTGATATGCCAGAGGTACAGCCAGACAGTGATGATCCTTTGTCTCAGCTTGTTCGTGAGGCTATGCAACAGGCTGTCGATACTGCTTCAACAAGTGAATCTAGTATCAAGTCTGCTGAATAATTCGCAAGTTATCGCTGACAAGTGTCGCACCAGTAAGTGCTCCTTGGCTGATACTTCCCAGCATTGCTAGCTTTGCCAGATTCTTTGTAACTTCGTCTGATTGAGTCATCGCATCGACGGCACTTAAGTTGGTTGCGGCCGTATACAAAGAATTGACTGCTACTTTCAGTCCCAGTTCTTCCTCTGTTAACTATGGTTCGACGCCTCTTTCCAGCGTCTCGGCCCTGTGCATTTGCTGCTAGTAACTCAGCCGCTTTCTTGTATAGGTTTGCTATTTGCTCATCATCTAGAGATTCCAGAGTAACAAATGGGTTGAGTTTTTGAATATGTAGGGCTTCGCTCTTGTAGATGTTTCCTATTCCAGAGGCGATTGACTGATTCATTAACGCCTCATGAATGAATATGTTTTGATCCAATCGTGTGCGTGCCTTGGTCACAATCTTTTCTATCATGAGTTCATACTGAGAGTTATTGGAGTCTTGGGGATCACCCAGGTTATGGAGCTCGATTAGGTCTGGACCAAATCGAGACATTACGCGTTGAGCCTCAGCTTTGGATAGCCCAACGATGTTCTTTGCTTTGCTGCAAGTAGCGATTCCTTGGTTGGTTGCAATTCGAAAGTTGGTTGCGGCCATTCCAACGCGTGGTCGGTGTCCTCTCCACTTGCCTGGATTGGCGATATGTAGGCCTGTAACCTCATACCCCAAGAAGATCGGGGCTAAGCGTTGTTTAGTTCTGGTTATTGTGTCCCCTTCAGCCATTAATGTAACTCTAATAGCTACTTTCAGCCAGTGTGCCTCCCAGCTGCACCAACTTTTGCAAGTGGGTCCCCTACACTTAAATAGAGGGCAAAATGGCGGATGACAATCACTATGACGTTGGACCAACGGTAACTCAAGATTCATTTTCGTTAGTTAAGCCGATGGCTAGGAACTTGAGAAAAGCCGGAGTGGATCTAGAGGGCGTTGACTTAAATGCTGTAACTCAACGGTTGAATAAATTTCAAGGAGCCGACGAGCAGCACTTATTGGCTCCAAATTCGTCTGACTTGCGACTGATCATATTCGCTTTGGCGGATCGATTAGTTAAGGTCGAGTCGTTGTTGAGAGCCTCGAAGATCAGAAACAATGGTCTATCGGAGACTGAGTATAACTTAGCTACCAAGGTGGATAACTTGGGCGTGGCGACGTTGTTGTCTAACTTTACTAGTGGTCTCTTTTCGGTAGGTTCCCCTCAGCGTTCCAAACTGATTGTTGAAGAGCCGATTGATCTAAAACTCTCACGAGCAGTTGAAAGCAGCATTCATAGTCTTGTTTTTGTTGTAAGAAATTTCGAGAAACTTTTAGGTGCATACAAAGAGAAAGATCAAGCTGAGTTTCTAAATTACCTGAGGGACCATGGTTTGGTACAAGTTGTAGACACAGGCCACGGATTTTTAATGGCTGCGTTCCAACAGTCTGGGCTCCAGGCCACGCTAAACGCATTACTGTGTTTGACTCAGGTGGAGGGCCAGTCCGTCCTCTTGGCTTCACAACTCGTCTCTGAACCTCTAAGTATCTTTGGCTTAGAACTTGGAGATATTGAAACGATTGTCAGCTGGAATCACGGTAACGTAGATGGTCAGTCTTCTAGTCCAATTCAAAGATGGGGTGGGAGAGAAACCCCTGGGCCTCCAATTACTAAAAGAGGGCGCTAAATAAAATGGCGCGTGATTCGAGGCAAGAGCAGCTCAAAAAGTCGCTAGAGGGATCGATGCGCAACTATGTCGATGAGATGCATTCAGTCGATATCTATCTCGATGAGCGTTATGTACGCCATATGATTGCACTAGCCACTGGGAACAGCCAAATTAGGTGGCCTACTGGAAGGTTAGAGCGACACATAATGATGTGTCTTCTGCGTAGGGCTACCAATCTGGACATCGTTTCAACTGACTCCTTTTCTGATCAAACTGGGATAGACAAGAATCGTGTCATGAACCCAAAGAGGAGGCTAATAGACGGTGTAGTAGCACTCACAAGTCTTGATGAAACCTCAAAGAGTAAGGAACCGGGAGACGAACCTTGGTACATGAAGTCGGCAAAGGTTGTTCAGCTTACCTTCCACAAGCGTGAAACAGAAGTTGCTGCAGGGGTGTACCACGAGCTAACAAGGTATGCACAGAAGCATGACTTAGTTTCTGGACTTGAGGAGGTGTTTAAAAAATTCGAAAGCTACGAAGAAAGCGTGGAGAATCTTAATTCACGTCCTAACTACGTTTTTTATGGGTTGATGCAGGCAGTTGGAATGGAAAAGTTTTTAAGCCTCCTAGATTTAGCCCGGCATAATTACAGTGAGCCAACTGTAAATAGGCGAGGTAGACCTGAGTATTGGGGTCACACTATTGATGAATGGGACGACATAGAAGTCATGTGTGAGGGGTTACTCAGAGAGGGCAACTTAGATGATTTCGAACCCGAAGCCGGTTCGATCGACAAACTTACCGAGCAAAACCTGCATAAGAGGTCTGGCCTCCCCAAAGATGTAGTCAATATCGGTGGGGTACCGCTTAACACTCGCTATGGCAGTGAGGGTAGAAAGCCCGGCCGGTCCTAGAACTCCTTGGGCTGATCGTCCAGATAGGCTTAACCTCAGATGCACACAATGCGAGCAGCGTGGCCAAGAGACCGCGAAAAAGTGGCGGACGCCAAGATAGACAAAGAGGCAGCACAACGTGTTTGGCGTTTTGCCAGTCCTTATCGACGCCAGGTTTTCGGTTTCTTGATTACTGTTATTATCCAAGCCCTCTTAGGAATCGTTCCGGCAATCCTGTTTGGACTGATTATTGATCAGGCGATTCCACAGGAAAGTTTCAATTTGCTATGGATATTCTCGGCACTAATTGTTGGCGCTGCCGTTGTTTCTGGTGTCGTTAGCTTAGTTGAGCGATATGTTTCTTCTCGAATCGGCGAGGGTGTGATCTATGACCTTCGAGTTGCTTTATTCGACCATGTTCAGAGTCTTCCACTGGCGTTCTTCACTCGTACACAAACCGGTAAGTTGACCAATCGGCTAAACAACGATGTTATTGGGGCGCAAAGGGCGCTAACGGCAACTCTTGGAACAGTAGTTTCTAACGTCATTACCTTGATCACAACTCTGGTAGCAATGTTTTTTGGGGAGTGGCGATTGACCCTTTTGGCTCTAGCTCTGAGTCCACTTTTCTTGTTTCCATACCGTTGGGTAGGAGGGGTTCAACAGAAGATCACGAAAGAGGCACTCGATGTAAATGCCTCAATGAACTCAACAATGACTGAACGTTTCAATGTTTCGGGTGCCCTCTTAGTCAAGCTCTTTGGTCGGGGTGAAGACGAGTTAAGTGGTTTCCGCTCTAAAGCCGCAAGCGTTCGTGATACGGGCATCCGATCTGCATTATTCACTCGAGGTTTTCTAACCATGCTCACGTTAGTTGGCGCCTTAGGTACTGCTCTCGTCTACAGTCTCGGCGGTTACTT
>CALJAE010000036.1 GCA_938028175.1 uncultured Acidimicrobiales bacterium | reverse complement strand
AAGTGTGCGACAATCACACCTGACGAAGCCCGTGTTGAAGAATTTGGCCTTAAAGAGATGTGGAAGTCTCCAAACGGGACTATCCGAAACATCCTTGGTGGCGTAATCTTCCGTGAACCAATCACTATCTCTAACGTTCCAAGGCTGGTTTCGCATTGGAGTGAGCCAATTATTGTTGGACGTCACGCTTTCGGCGATCAGTACAAAGCGACTGACTTTAAGGCTCCTGGTGCTGGAACTATCACTATGACTTATACGCCCGAGAATGGCGATGAGCCAATTGAGATGGAAGTTGTGAAACTGCCAGAGGGTGGCGGAGTTGGTATGGCAATGTACAACTTCAACGAATCGATCAGAGACTTTGCTAGAGCGAGCCTTAACTATGGCCTACAACGTGGACTACCTGTTTATATGTCTACCAAGAACACGATTCTCAAAGCATACGATGGCGCTTTCAAAGACATCTTTGCCGAGATCTTTGAGACAGAGTTCAAAGCTGACTTTGAAAAAGCTGGCCTCACTTATGAACACCGCCTAATCGATGACATGGTGGCAGCTGCTCTTAAGTGGGAAGGCGGCTATGTATGGGCGTGTAAGAACTATGACGGTGACGTTCAGTCAGACACAGTTGCACAAGGTTTCGGATCTCTAGGTCTCATGACTTCTGTCCTCCTAACCCCAGACGGAAACACTGTCGAAGCCGAGGCCGCTCACGGCACAGTCACAAGACACTATCGCCGCCACCAAGCGGGCGAAGCTACCTCTACTAACCCAATTGCTTCAATCTTTGCTTGGACTAGAGGTCTTAGCCACCGTGGACGCATGGATGAAACTCCACAGGTACAAGAGTTCGCTCAAAGCCTTGAAGATGTAATCATCGAGACAGTCGAGTCTGGCAAGATGACTAAAGACTTAGCTCTACTAATTAGCAAAGAGCAGCCTTGGCAGACCACTGAAGACTTCATGGATACCCTGGTTGCAAACCTGCAAATCAAGATGGGCTAACGCCCGAATTTTTTGCGGACAACTGGACCAAAGGTCTCTATAGCGAGTGAGACCTCGGCTTGCGTATTTGCAATACGCTTCCCTAACTCAACCTTGGCTGGCAGCAAGCTATCGAGAAAACCAATCAAGCCATGTGGTTGGTTGGTCACGGGTGTTGAGTCTGGGTCGAACCTAACCTCGAACACCTCTCTTCGGAGACGTGCCAACGCTAATTGTGTGAAGCGGAAGGGGTCGTTTAGATTTTCTCGGTTTTTAACGCCCGGAATAATTTCCCGAAACACACCTTCCATAATCATTCTTAAGTGTCTGTTCTGCAGAGCAGTTATGCGCTCTAAATGTTCGCCCGTCGGCCATTGACCATTACAAACCAAATACGTTACCAACAATGTAAGGCGAAACTGTAGCTCGTCTCGCTCGTAATAGGCTCCAAGTTCGTCTACAGCTTCTTCGATCGCTGTCATTTGGGAATCGAATACATGTTCAGCGTCGGCGGTCAATCCAAGTGAAGCAACTCTAGTCATTGTTGAGTTCCCTGGCTTAGTACTATGGTCAGCAAATAGTTCATTTAGCTCGATAGATGCATCTCGGCGTTCGTCAATTGAACTAGCTGCCTCTAGATCTTGCAGGATCCTTTCAATTCTAGAGATCGGCATCAGATTAGGCGGCGAGCTGTACCTTACATTGTCCCCAAACTTGGTGAGAGCAACCTTAGCCCTCACCAACTCAGCCTCAAGTAGAGGTCTATCTTGTACGACGTGGTCCCAAATCGCTGTGATAGATTCGACCACTTTGCCAAAGCCATGTTTTCGCGAAAGCGCATTCTCGTTCGCATTCTCTAAGTCATCAATCAGTATTGAAAAAGTATCCGCCATGGGGACAAGGCTATCCAATATGAACAGCTATCCATATCTGACTTCTCCACCCCATTACCTGGGCAAATAGGCTATTGCTCGCTCGTTCGGCTACGAGACGGCTATTCTCGGGCTCATGAGCGATAACCCTGTAATCAAAGCTGTAGCGTTCGACATGGACGGGCTCATGTTCGACACCGAGGACCTTTATACGGTCATAATCGAGCAATTCATCAACAATCATGGGGCTACTTATGATCCAGCTGTGAAGAACAAGGTCATGGGGATGCAGGCTCATAAGGCCGTTGCTTTAACTCTCGAGCACCATGGAATCGAGATGGATATCGATGAAGCAATCGCAGAACAGCATGAGCTGATCAAGGACTACTTCCCTGCGAACATCCAGAAGATGCCCGGACTAGACGAAGTACTTGCAGCAGTAGAAGCAGCCGGTCTACCGAAGGCGCTGACAACTAGCAGCCAACTAGGCCACGTCAGTTACGGATTCGACAAGTTTCACTTACACGACCGATTTGGTTTTAAGCTAACTGCAGAGTCTGTGGAGAACAGCAAACCTGCGCCCGAGATATACGAAACAGCGGCTAAACGATTCGAGATAGACCCAGCCAACCTGCTGGTACTAGAGGATAGCCCTGCCGGCATGGCTGCCGGTGTAGCTGCTGGTGCAGTTGTAGTAGGCATTCCTAGCAAAGAAGTAGCCGACCAAGAATTCGAAGGCGTTCACTTTCTAGCTGACAGCCTCGCTGATAAACGCCTATTGCAGCTAATTGCCGGCAAAGTTTAAGCTAGCTCAACCCGAGAAACTTCTCTAGACCGAGCGTCACTCCAGATTGTGATCCAATGTTGTTGACTGCCAAGGTGACGCCTGGCATGAAACTCGAACGATCGTAAGAGTCTTGACGCAACGTTAATGTCTGCCCTAGTGCTCCCATAATTACTTCTTGGTGTCCGACCATTCCACTCATGCGTACCGAGTGAACTGGCACCCCATTTATGTTTGAGCCCCGTGACTCTGGAACATTCTCTACCTCTGTTGGGTCCGGCGCCCAATCAGAGCTTGCGTCGCCGATTGCAGTCGCTAGATCC
>CALJAE010000035.1 GCA_938028175.1 uncultured Acidimicrobiales bacterium | reverse complement strand
GACGGCTAAGGTATATGGAATGTCTACTGATGAGAACCGGTATCTAGCAGCAATAGATATAGGAACAAACTCTATTCATACCCGAATAGCCCACCTAGAAAATGGTGCCCTAGTAGTAGACGATGACTCGAAAGAATCTACTCGCTTAGGCCTTGGGCTTGGCGACGATCGAGTCCTAAGCGATGAGTCAATTGAGCGGGCAGTTTCAGTTCTGGAAAGAGCAGTAGGGCTAGCAAATAACTATGGGGCTGAGATTATTGCAGTAGCTACAAGCGCTGTTCGATCTGCCAAAAATCAAGCAGAGTTCGTTGATAAAGCTCTCGAGCGTACGGGAGTCTTAGTCAACACAATAAGTGGGAGCGAGGAAGGGCGCCTTATTCATCTTGGTGTCTCGAATGCATTGCAAATATCTGACCGGCCTAGCTTGGTATTTGATATCGGCGGTGGGTCGACTGAGATTATTCTCGACTCTCCAACCCAGGCTGACCCCTTGGTTCGTAGTCTCAGGCTGGGATGTATTAGTTTAACAAAGTCGTTTTTTGAAGGAGGCCGAGTCGATCTTGATGAACTCCGTCGCTCAGAGTTATATGTCAGAGGCGAGCTGAGCGAGCTGCGTCCAATGTTTGCCCAGATACAACCCGAAATTGCCGTTGGCTCATCAGGCACCGTAAGAGCAGTACTAGAAGCTTCAAACTTCTTGCACGGCGAGAACCCTAAAACAATACGCGGCGCAACCTTTACAGACTCAGAATTAGAAGAGGTTTACAAGACAGTTCTCAAGACTCCTGTCCCAGATCGTCAAGCTGTGCTTGGGCTCGATGAGAAGCGGACAGACATAATCGTGGGTGGCATTGTCCTTCTGCGTTCTATTGTTAAGGCCTTCGAGATTGAAGAGGTGGTCTACTCCGACTTTGCTTTACGAGAGGGGATACTTTTTGACAAGCTGCTGCCATCGAACCAGGTATCAAACCTCAAATTAGAGAGCGCTAGAACGTACGCACAAAACACTCTTAAGAGTGGGTTAGATCACGAGACGAAGGTGGCACAAATAGCGGGTGAAATACTACAGGGAACACAGGAACTACACGGGTTCGGCTCATACGAAGCCGAATTACTAGAGTTAGCTGCTTTGCTTCATACAGTCGGACATACAGTCAGCTTTTCGGCTCGTCACAAGCACTCCTATCACCTCATTCGTCACACCGACCAACTCCACGGCTTTAATGACAACGAGCGTGAGCTTGTGGCTCAGATTGCTCGATTTAGCAGGAAAGCCATACCCACGGCTTCAGTTGATTATTTTGATGGACTCAGTTCTTCAGATCAAAACAGAGTGAAAGTCTTAGCTGGCATTCTGCGTTTGGCCGCTGGTCTGACGAGAGGAAAGTCAGACAGCGTTGACAGAGTCTTAGTCTCAGCTGATCCAGAAAATATTCGTATCGAGTTGGACACTAGCGACCAAGAGGTTGAGCTGGAAATTTATTCAGCACTTGAGCAACGTCAAATAGCCGAAGATGCTCTCAACCGTAAGATCTCAATCAGCCAGGCTTGATTCGAAGTCGAGTAACTCTGTCTTTAATTCAGGACCGTAGGCATACTTTCCGATGAGGCCGTTCTTCTTAACGACTCTGTGGCAACCGATGATAAGTATGTGGTTGTTCTTTTTGCAAGCCGAAGCCAAACTTCTAACAGCCTTCGGTCGAGCGACTCTGTTTGCTAGTTCGGTGTAGGTAATGACCTCGCCAAATTCAAGTTCGGACAGAACCTTCCAAGCTTCAACCTGCAAATCGGTTCCATCCTGTATGACATTCTTAGCTAGCTTGCTAAAACCAGAAGCATCGCCAGCCTCAAATGACTCAACGGCAGAAGTTAGGGCGGCGTTTTGTGATTTAACCACTCCGTCAAGGGCAAATTTGGCTGCAAGACTTTGTCCACTCTCAAAGCCAGACGCCAATAACTTTGTGTCTTCGAATAGACCTGAGAAAACTCTAGAGCCACCGGAATCTCGCAATTTAAGCTGGTGTTCAGAGAAGCTAATCATTAGGTCAGTTTAGCCTGCGAGTTTCGACTAAATTAGATGCATGCGGATTAAATGGCCACTAACTGCTGTATTGCTTGCAAGCTTAGCTCTCAGTGCTTGTGGTTCCCTCGATGCTGGAGCGCCTGAAGCGGATGAAAACCTGTCTGTCAGGGAGACTGCGCAGAGGTTAATCACAAATGATGTAGCAGCAGCTATCGGCCTGGGCAGTTTAGATCCAGTTTGTGAAGAAGTGGCCCAACCATTTCATGGGCGAGAGTTTCGCTGCTCGGCAACTTCTGATGATTCTAGAAACGTTTACTTCATTGGAACCGTAGAACAAGACGGAAGAGTGGCCTTAGAATCATCAAACATTTTGCTAGCAGCAGATATCCCCGAAATTGAAGCAGCGGCGATTGGGTATGTTAATCAACAGCTAGGAACGGTGTTTCGTGTTGAGAGCTTTAGCTGTGGATCTGAATCGATAATTCTGAATCCTGAGCGTGTCTTTAGTTGCTCGTTCACTGAACCTTCTACTGGAGATGTATTTGACGCTGAAGTTCGTCTTGAAGACCCTGCGACTAACGCAGTAACAGTCATTATCGCAGCGGAGCCTAACTAGTTTCTTTAAAGACGAGTTTGCGCTCATCGCGTTTGGCTTCGGCGAGGGTGAGTGAAACTGTGCCTCCAGGAGTAGTAGACAACTTCGGCACCTCGGCAATAATGGCTCCCTGTTCGATTTGAACGATCGAGACCTCTTCGCCGCCAATATGTCGCTGGTTTATAACTGTTGCAGAGAACTCATGTCCAACTTTGTCTTCTAGAACCATAACTTCAACAAAGTCCGTCATCGCTCGGTCTAGCCGTGCGGCTACACCCTTGGCTCTATTCATTGCTTTCGGAATGCTTGCCAGGTCGCTTGCGACCCATTCTGGGATTTCACTGCCAGCAAAGATAGATATCAGGATTTCGTTGTTGAAACGATCTACCAGCCTGCGTAAAGGCGCAGTCACGTGGGCATAAACCGATGCGATTGCGGAGTGCTCCAAGTGTTTTGCTTCGGTCTCTTCACTGCTTTCTAGGTTTAGATAGCTGGCACCTCTGAATGCTGCGGTCGCTTGATTTAGAAACGCTACTTCGGCGACAGTCTCGGGGTTTAAGGATCTCACGAAATCGGCGTAACTTTGATTTGGGTTCCAGTCAAGTCCAAGACATTCAGCGGTTTGCCTCAGCTCAGCTATTACCTCTTCGGGTGCTGGTGGCAAAGTTCTGAGTATGCCTTTTCTGTGCTTCAGCAAGGTAGTGCCAGCAAGCATGCCGGTCAGCAGTGAGATCTGAGCATTGTAGCCTTCAACGGGTAGAGGGGTTTCGAATCTGGTTTCGTATCCGGTTTCTGTTGCCGTAACTTCTTGCGATTTAAGCCGGATGCTAACCCCTCCTCGAAGTTCTTCTTGTTGCTGTCGTAACTTGCCGACTTGCTCCAGAAGTTTGATTGTTTCTGGCCCAGTTTTGGTGTCGATAAAGGTTTGTGCATCCGAGTAAGAATATGTGGAACTGACCTTAATGGTCCCTCTAACCAGCGACCAGTCGGTGGCAGCGCCCTTGGGGTCTAGGTTGATCTGCCAGACCGCCGCTGG
>CALJAE010000034.1 GCA_938028175.1 uncultured Acidimicrobiales bacterium | reverse complement strand
GGCGGAATTGAACCGCCGACCTACTCATTACGAACAATTCTAGCCCTGTTGCGCAGAATCCTTTTTAGTTACCCGTAGTACTGTTTTATAGTCTTTT
This sequence comes from uncultured Acidimicrobiales bacterium, assembly GCA_938028175.1. Taxonomy (GTDB): domain Bacteria; phylum Actinomycetota; class Acidimicrobiia; order Acidimicrobiales; family SZUA-35; genus JAHDDW01. Next base: position 4,808 of record CALJAE010000034.1, on the reverse strand, counting down.
TGAGGCCTGATTGTTCATGCAGTCATCTCCAATATTGTACTGTTGTGGGATTTTGGGCAGAATAATGGCAGAATAATTTACACATGGCTCACATCTATAAAAAGGAATATGTATCTAGGGCTAAGAATCCTGATGGCACAACCAGAAAGAAGAAACTTCACAAATGGTACGTTGTGGTCGAAGATTCAAGCCTCCACGGGAAACGAAAACGTAAGAGCTTGGGTGGCTTTAACACCAAGCGTGAGGCTGAAAAAGCGATGCCAGAACTTCTCCACAAGTTTAATAGCGGAGAGCTAGATTTTACAAAAGACACTTTTGAACAATTCATAGAACGGTATTTGGATGGCCGTAGCCCCTGGAAGAACCCTGGCAAAAGAGACACTCTAAAGAAGCGGACGCATCAGGACTATGGCAACATGCTCAACCGATATGTGATCCCGGTAATTGGTGGTAAGCCCCTAGCAGCTGTAAGCACTAAAGATTTTGACGATATTTATCAAACAATGCTGGATGCAAAATTGAGCTTATCTTCAATTAGAAAACTCCATGGCACCTGCCACAAAGTGATGGCCGATGCGGTTAACGATGGGCACATTGAATCCAACCCTACTGACAAGTGCCGAAACGTTCCCTCAACTTCAGCTATTAAACATCAGCAAGCCAAACGAAGAGAACAAAGACCACTATGGACTGCAGAACAACTAAAAGAGTTTCTCGATGGTAGTAAAGACCATCGTTACTGGCTGATGTTCTACGTTTCTGCGATGACCGGTATGCGGCCAGCTGAAGTTTGCGGATTACGGTGGCAAGATATCAACTTTGAAGACCAAAGTCTGAAGGTCAACCAACAGATCGTCGACATCCGAGGGGTAAAGGAGTTCGATTCACCTAAGACAGCAAATTCGAAACGCCGGATCACTTTAGACGACAAGACCCTTGAGTTATTGAGCGATTTCAAAAACCTTCAATCAGACCTCATCGAAACTCTGGGCTGGGAAGACACGGGTCTCGTATTTTTAAGCTCAACAGGATCATCGGTTTCACCAAATACTTTTAGTAGCGAACATAGGAAAATCGTGAAGCACTTAGGTCTACCCCACAACAGACTTTATGACTTAAGACACCTACATCAAACAATACTGATTGCGTCAGGAGTAGACATAAAAACAGTTTCAACCAGGGCGGGACACGCTTCAGTAGCTTTCACCCTCGATGTCTACGTAAAACCCGTCGACGAAAACGAGAGAGCAGCAGCCAACGTACTCTCAGCAAAAGTATTCGGAGAGTAGCTAACCAGAATACCTAAGCAGCTGATTCGGTTCGCCGGCGTATCGTTAAGACTTTCTAACGAATCCAACACGGCAAGACATATTGACTCTCACCGACCTGTGGTGCTCCAGTGCCAGGGTTCTGATGGTAGGTTCTTCAAGCCGAATTGAGCGGCGTTGGCTTGAAGCCAGCGAAAGCATGAGCTTACTCTGTTGACTGATCTGCCGTTGCAGGTGAAGTCGATGGCTAAGCCAACTTCGTGTTGCGATGTGCCTGGTCTTGCTGTTGGTGGGCTGCATTGTGATGATGGTTTTTGGTAGATGGCGTAGTGACTTGTGCCGCAATGCTTTCTTCTTAGTTCTATTTGTCTTTGCGTTGTTCTATATCCCCAGCCGCCCATGATTATTCCGTCTTGCTCCGCGTCTTGCAATAGCGCTGCAAGGTTTGACGCCAGTGATGAGTGGACTGTAAAGCCCCGAACCCGCACCATCGAACCTTCTGTGTCCAGGTCTACTGCTACTTGGCTAACGGTCGCCGAAGGTTGAGTACTGGTAGTCGCTGCACCTGGACCAACTACAACAATTATTAGAACACCGACTGCCATAGGGAAAAGCACAACCGATAGCAGGGTTGAAACTAGTATTCGGTTCAGCCACGGGGTATTCGTCATGGTGTGCTCTTAACTCGTTCGTGTATGCGCTTGGCAGTGTTTGGCAAGCTGCGTGGGTCGGCCATTTTGCGTTCAACCATCTTTCTTGGTAATGAACGAACTGTGCTCTCGCTGCGTTTATGCGCTGCATCAACTATCTGTATTGCCTGGGGTTCCACAGCCGGCGATTTTGAGACTGTTCTGGTTGCGGTCGATGCAAGGTCTTTTGACTTCGCCATGATCTTGTTTTTTGATATGAAGAACCCAATAGAAGTCACGCACATGAAAACGCTTTTGGTTGCCCACTCAATGTCTTTCGAAGCTGACACCGCAGACATGACACTCAGATAGATAGCCAGAAACAATGACACGACAACAAGATCTAACAGTGACCTTGTTAACGCATTGATCCAGCCGTAGAAACCACCCCTCAATACAGATGGTGCCATTCCCGAAAGGAAAGCCCACGCCCCTGTAGCGATAACGAACAACAACTTGACCTGGGCTACCAGTAGTTGAACTAGCACCCAGAACACGACAGCTAACCCAAGCAATGAAACAAGCAAAGCTACAAATGCCATACTCATCCGTTCCATTGACGGGTCATGATTGAACTCTGCAAACTGCCTACACTGTGGCCCAGCGTTGCGCATCAAGAACCTCGGCTCCGGATCATCCGACGTCCAATTTCTCGACAGAATTATGTCCCTAGCGATCGCACAATTAGCAAATTCTTCGGTGTCCAGGTCGGCGCCCCACTGGATGTAGTCGTACGGTTCGGCTACGAAACTTTGCTGCAAGGTCGTAGCTGCTGTACAGACAACTAAACCCTTAGTAGGCTCAGACGCTGTTTGGGATTTGAAAACTGGGCTAACGATTGCCGGTTCCGCCTGTTTCAGAGTTCCTCGCTCAATAAGCTGTTGAACCACAGGATTCTGGACAAACGTTACGGCGTCAGGTTCACCGCTGGGCGGCAAACAGTGTTGGTGAGGTTGCAGCACTGTTGCTGTGAGTTCTTCGGAAATCTCTAACGTCGTCTCAAACAAACCAAGTACAGGGCCAAGGAAACCGCCCAAAGCAACCACCAAAGCCAGAGCAAACGCCGCTAGGTAGCCGCCGAAAAGCTCTGAACCAGCCTTAGTCATGCGACCTCGCAATGCGTGTAACCCTGCCACAAAAGTTGTTAAGAACAAAGCAGTCACAAACAAGGAACTATCGCTGCCATATCCAAGCCCACCCAGGTACTGGTTTGATAGGTCCCCTACTGTGTCACTAAGCCAAGAAACAATCTTGAATTCGTAGGCAAACTCAACCAGCACAGTTGCCAGCGCTGTTAGCAACACCACAAGCGCAAAAAGAAAACCGGTTATGAAGTCTCGTATCTGTCGCATCACGTTATAGAAACGACCATCATCAGAAAAGATCTGATAGCTATGAATTGGATACTTGCCGTAGCTATCCGAGCTTAGGAAGTTAGACCAAGTCGATGCTTCAGCTACCAAGCTGTCAGAACAGACACTACGCTTCTCTTCACTCGAAAGCAGCCAATAATTAGACCTATCAACCTGGCTATGACACAAAGACACGAACTGCTCATAAGCCGATTCACTATAAATATCATCGGTAACAATGTCGGCTTGCTCTTGAGGCTCGGAGGTTTGAGCGTAAGCCGGTGTTGCAATGAGTACTGTTGCACCAAAAAGTAGAGCTGCTGTGACCTTGTTGAACATTGCCAGGCCTTCTAACCTGTTGACTGAACTGGGTTAGAAGCACCAGAGTCAACTAGCTTCACATCTGGATCTAAATGTCTTTGTACTTTCCCAACCCGCCTCAGGCCATCTTGCATCAGACACTCCCCGACCCTTAGCTGCATCAGCTCTTCAACAAGTTCATCAGACTCTTCCAGTTCAAGAAGTTGCAGACACTTTCGGGCATCCGCTGCAGAAGTTGGTTTATAACAAAAGACGGCGGTGAAGAATTTCTCTAACCTATCAAAGTTGTCACCAGGCGACTGAGTGGCTAGAGCAACACAAGAGTTTGTTCGTCTAGACGCTCGTTGGATATTAGCGATCAAGTCCCTGGCAGCGGGTGAACGTAGAAAGTATGAAGCCTCATCAATGTTTAGAACAGCGAACCTAGTGAGATCTTTGAATACAACCTTGCGAGCGATTGAGGCAACCAAATACAAAATAGCTTGCGAGAACCGTTTCGCCGGTTCTATCTGAGCTGATAAAGTGTCGTTACTCAAATCTTTGTCAGTGGGCAACACCAGACCTGGCATGTCAAAGATAATCAGATCTGAATTCAATGAAACTGGCTGCGACTGGCCGAAAACCATCTGGCTGTACGGCGCATCGGCATAGTTCGTTGTGAGTTTCTCACCCAGTTCTCTAGCCTCTGATTTATCAGATTGAACAAGTTCTTCCAACACATTCACAAGGCGAGCTTGTCGACCATGTTCACGCAAAGCAGCATCAACAGCGTGGCCAGCCAACGCACTTTCTGAGCCGAGCGTTCCAGCTCCGACGAGTTGCAACAAGAAAGTGACCGTGTGTTCTTTCAATACTTGTGGCTGATCAGCAAATACTTGCATCGGGTCGACACTGTGGCTGGCCCCCTCACCTAACTGGACAACGCTGGTACTAACCTCTCGCGGCAGCCCATGCGCCCAGGTCACATACTCCGCGTTTCTCGTATCTGTACCTGTTTGATCCACCACAACCACTTGCCCACCAGCCAACAACGTGTTGGCTAGATCAACTTTGGTGCCAGTTGACTTGCCCGAGCCCATATCACCAAGCGACAAAACATTCGCAGCTCTCCCCTCTCTTGGGCCATGGCCTTGCCAGAACGTGACTGGTTCTCGACTAGACGCACCAATGATGAAACC
>CALJAE010000033.1 GCA_938028175.1 uncultured Acidimicrobiales bacterium | reverse complement strand
GGAAAAGGCCTGGATGCCGGTCGACTTGTACGTGGGCGGTGCGGAGCATGCGGTCTTGCATTTGTTGTATGCACGTTTCTGGCACAAAGTTCTATATGACTTAGGACACGTCTCTTCGGTGGAACCATTCCACAGACTGTTCAACCAAGGCTACATTCAGGCATATGCGTATCGAGATGAGCGAGGCCAAGCCGTGGATGCGACCGCAGTAGTCGACAATGCCGATGGCACATTTACTTTCGAAGGTAAAGAAGTTGTCCAAGAATACGGCAAGATGGGCAAATCCTTAAAGAACATGGTTACCCCAGATGAGATGTATGAGGCCTACGGTGCAGATACATTCCGACTGTACGAAATGTCAATGGGGCCACTCGATGCATCAAGGCCTTGGAACTCACGAGACGTTGTTGGAATGCAACGATTCCTGCAGCGAGTGTGGCGATTAGTCGTCGATGAACAAACTGGTGAATTGAACGTATCCGATGATCAGCTCAGCCCAGAGATGGCATCTACTCTTGCGAGCACAGTCAAATCAGTCAAAGACGAAATGGCTGAGATTAAGTTCAACACAGCTATTGCACGCCTAATCGAGTTAACAAATGCTGCCACTCAGGAATACACCAACCAAGACCAGCCAACGCCAAAGGCTTTAGTCGAACCAATGATGCAGATGCTAGCCCCACTGGCCCCTCACTTTGCTGAAGAACTTTGGTTGAAGCTCGGTCAAACTGGTTCGGTTCACAGAAGCGAGTATCCAACCGCCGATGAGTCTGCAATTGTCGAGAGCACTGTGACGATGATTGTGCAAGTAAACGGCAAGGTCAGGGACCGCATAGAAGTTGCCCCCGATATTTCCGAAGCTGAGGCTGAGAAGCTGGCTCTGGCCTGCGAAGCTGTTTCTAGCCGCCTGGACGGCGAACCTCGTAAAGTCATCGTTAGGGCACCAAAATTGGTTAATGTAGTGGCCTAGATCCTTTAGATTCTTCGGATACAAACCATCTGCAGGTACGTCTAAAGGTTGTGATGGTATTAATGGGTGAAAAGCCGCTAACAGATATAGAGCTTGAGCATCTCGCCAGATTGGGCGATGCTAGGGCCTTTGGGCGTCTTATTCGAGGAATGGATGATGACCTTCGTGGTGTTGTCTGGAATGTGGTTAGGTCTCAGGCGGCGGTCGATGATGTAATGCAGGCATCTTATGAGAAAGCTTTCAAAGCCATTGGTAATTTCAAGCACCAGTCGTCTATGAAAACATGGTTGCATTCGATTTGTTACCGAGCTGCCATCGATTATGTTCGTTCTGAAAAGATTCGGACTCACGAAGACTTTGATTTAGTTGGAGAAACTCAAGTATCTGATTCTGGCTTATCGGGTTCAGACTCTGTGACCCAGCGAGGCTACGTTAAAGGTTTGCTAGCCGAATTGGATCCAGATACTAGAGCGATGCTTTTCTACACAACTGGCTTAGGTTACACATTCGACGAAACTGCAGAAGTACTTGGGGTCGAAAGAGGAACTGTGGCTTCCAGAGTTTCTAGAGCCAAAGCTAGACTTCGACAGATTGCGGGAGATCAGAATGAATAACCCAGAAGAACTCAATCCAGAATTACAAGCTGCTCTAAAAGCTGAGCTCACAGAAACTACACCTGCACCAGCTGGTGACTACTGGGGCAAGATCGATGCTTCGTTAGCGGGAACTGAAATTTCTACTGATAGTCATCCTGACGAAAGTCAGGATCTGCTCGAAGGGGATTCCCAAAGTGAACTTCGAGTAAGCGCTGGGCAAACTTCTAATAGTTCCGTTGTTGCCCCTGCGGCAGCAAAGAATACTCGTACGTCTCGACTTACAAAGTCAATGATGGGCTCAGCTGCAGGCTTTGTTGTCTTAGTTGTGGGCGGCTTAGCTGTTGTTTCCCTGATTGGTAACGCTGGGAGCACTGAGGACAGCGTTGCCAACGAAGCCGCAGATTTCGCTGTCGAAAGCGTTGAAGAAGAAAGTGTAGAACTAGACAATTCTGAGTTTCGTGCCGAATCTCAAGGACAAGCTTTAGAAGAATCAGCTGCCGATAATGCTGAAGAAGAGTCAGTCGCTAACGCTGTTCCTGACGAAGCAGCTGAAGAGTCGGCTGATGCCGAAGTTCAGGGATCAGGATCAGCCGGGGTTGGAGAACTGACTCCTTTGAATGAGCAGCCATGGCTGTTGGAACTGGAGACAGGCAGGGTGCTCGCTGAGTCTCAGGTCCTTAGCTTTGCCGAGTCCGATATAGATTCAGCTGGAGGTCAGCTTGGTCCTGTGGAAATCTTTGTCTATCAATTCGCTGCCGTTGACAATGGCGTAGTTGATGTGATCCTCAGTGGTGAAGTATCTGATATTACTTACGACATTTATGACGTCGATAACAACTTGCTAGCCGAAGATGAAATAATCACGAGCCTAGAAGTAGAAGACGGTGCAGAGTACTTTGTTGTTATCACCTCAGAAGCAGCCACTACCTTTGAGTTCGAAGTTTCCATTTCAAAAGCTTAGAAGCTTCGTTTCCTACCGCTACCTCTGCGTCTAAACGATCTACTCCGTCCGCGACCACTTGATCGGCGGCTTCGGGTTCGGCCGCCTGAGAAGATGTTGCCGCCCGAACGACGAGATGAGCTAGGGCTGCTCGACCTAGATAATCCAGTCGAAGACGAGCGCCCTCTAGAGCGATTCTTTAATACGCTGCCGAGGATGCTTGGAAGCGCAGCGCCAGCTATGG
>CALJAE010000032.1 GCA_938028175.1 uncultured Acidimicrobiales bacterium | reverse complement strand
CCTAGCGAACAGAACGGCCCGATCAGATTAAGGGTCGTGATACGGCCATTGGTTGCCTGGCTCTGGATCGGTGGAACCATCATGGTAGTGGGCTCTTTGATTGCCCTCATTAAACCGAGGCGAAAGGAGATAGAAATTGTCTAACTCTGTTCGTAGAAATTCCTCAATAGCCGGTGTCGCCATCCTGGGTTTTATCGTGATGCTTGTTGTGTTCGTAGGTTTCGCAGGCGATGACTCAGCTGATCCTGGGATTGTAGGCCAGCAAGCTCCGCAGGTCGTCGGGTTATCGCTTGATGGCGAGTTCTTTGACTCCCAAGAGGTCGATGGATTCCTGGTCGTTAACTTTTTTGCTACCTGGTGTGTTGGATGCATTGTCGAACACCCAGAGTTAGTCAAAACAGAAGCCTGGGGGAGAGACAACGATCTTCAAATCGTGGCAGCAGTATTCGACGGAGATAACCCAAACGACGTAGCTGACTTTTTTGCCGAGAACGGTGGTGGCTGGCCAATCCTGAATGACCCAGCAATTTCAAACAATTATGCAGTTGGGCGCATCCCAGAAACATTTATCGTTGGTCCAAACGGGATAGTTCTTGAAAGGTTCCAGGGCGAGGTAACCCTGGCCGATGTCCAGGGGGCGGTGGCTGCTTATGAAGCGTGAGTGGAACAAGCTGCGAAAAACGAAATGGTTTATACCTGTCATCATAGTTCTTTCACTTGTACTGGTATTTGTTGCATCTCAGCCATCGACAACAGCGGAGTCAGACCCCGAACGAGTGCAACGACTCACAGAGTCATTTGCGTGCCCCGAGTGTGACGGACAAAGTGTTGCAGAATCAAATGCTTCTGTCGCCGCCAATATCTCTAGATTCATAGAGTCCGAAGTAGCGGCAGGATCAACAGATCAAGAGATCGAAGAATCACTACTTGCTTCTTGGGGGCCGTCAGTATTGCTCGCACCGAGTTTCGATGGTGTAGCTGTATGGGTCTGGACGATTCCCATTGCAGCAGCAATAGTGGGGGCACTATTTTTAGTCTCTAGATATTTCCCAGACATACTTTCGGCCCGACGCACAAAAGGTTTGGTTGCGACAGTAATAGTTGTAGCAACTATCGGGTTGAGCGCATTAAGTTTGGGCAGCTTTCTTGGCGAACGCGGAATCAACGATGAGATAACGGGAGCCATCAACAGAACTCCGGGTCAAAGAATTTCTGAATGCAGCGATCGAGCATCTTCAGGTGATGTCACCGGAGGCATCAGTTGCCTAGACGAATTACTAGAACAAGACCCAGACAACTCGTTCATTCTTGCAAACAAAGGCTGGCTGTTTGCTTTGACCGCAAGATCCGCAGAGGACCCCGGACAAATACAAACGCTTAATGAGTTCGCTATAGAAAACCTCAATCGTGCTATCGATCTACGGGACTCAAACCGAGACGCATTTGCCTGGCGTGCAATCGTTCATGATTGGACTGGGAGCCCAGAATCAGCCTGTGAGGACTTAGATCGCCTCTATGACTTGAGCCCAACAGAATTAATGCTCGATTTAACAGCGCATTTAGCGGACGGTTGTGCCACTACTTAGTGGGCGCTGCATAGACTCATCAAAGCACCAGATCTTTAGGAGGATTTGTGACCATAGAAGAAAAAGACATAGTTGAAGCCCTCCGACCGGTTGAGGATCCAGAACTCCACCGCAGCATTGTCGACTTAGGAATGGTCGATGTAGTCGACCTGTCAGATCCAGCCAAGATCGAGATAACCATCAAACTAACGATTCCCGGCTGCCCACTAAAAGCCGAAATTAATGATCGAGTAACCCAGGCTGTGAAGCCCCTGGCAGAAGGTAGAGAGATTACAGTTCTGTTCGGGTCGATGACCGACGAAGAAAGAGCAGCACTCAGCGAGCAGCTTGGTGGTGGCCAACAACAAGGATCGGCTCAGAAGAATATTCGAGAGATTCCATTCGCTCAGCCAGATTCTAAGACAAGGGTTCTACTTGTTGCATCAGGAAAGGGTGGAGTTGGTAAAAGCTCTGTAACCGCAAACCTGGCAGTCGCTTTGGTTGATCGTGGCAAATCTGTAGCGGTACTAGATGCCGATGTTTGGGGATTCTCGATTCCACGCATGCTCGGCGCATCCCAAGATCCAACCATTATCGACGAAATGATAATCCCTCCAGAGAACCATGGCGTCAAATGTATTTCTATGGGCTTCTTCGTAGAAGAAGACGAGCCAGTAATTTGGCGTGGACCAATGCTTCACAAAGCTTTGGAGCAATTCCTAGTCGACGTGTTCTGGGACGAGCCAGACTTCCTAATTGTTGATCTCCCACCAGGTACAGGCGACATTGCACTTTCAATTGCACAGTTCTTGCCTACAGCTGAGCTGTTCGTTGTAACAACTCCACAGCAAGTTGCTCAGCAAGTTGCACAGCGTGCCGCCTTTATGGCCCACAAGGTCCGTACCTCAGTTGCCGGTGTCATCGAGAATATGAGCTGGTTTACTGGCGATGACGGCAAACGTTACGACCTGTTTGGAGAGGGTGGAGGAACAGCACTATCTGAGCTGCTAGAGGTTCCACTGTTAGCTCAGATCCCATTGACAGTGCCTCTGAGAGAAGGTGCCGACGAAGGTAATCCTATTGCACTTGATTCAAGCTCTGAAGCTGGGCAGATATTTGCCAAACTAGCTGAGACGATAGATAAAGAGCTAGCTCCTCGAAAGAAGTTCTCTGCGGCTCTCAAAGTTTCATAACCCTATGTCCACACAATTCAGCGCAATACAAACTAGTCTCTAGGACAGTATGGATTTAAAAGTTGGACTTATTGAATCACCCGTGCCGCTGGACATTGAACTGCCCGACGATACGGATGTGTCAAAGCTTAAAAAAGACCTAGATGCAGCTATTTCTGGTGGAAGTACGCTCTGGCTCACAGACAAAGACGGCGTCGATATCGGCCTGACAGGCTCAAAGATTGCGTTTGTGAGGATTGGTTCTGCTGACGCAGCACGCAAGATCGGATTTGGCGTTTAACGTCAATTCCTAGTCGCGCACCTACACTGGATATGTGGCGGTAGGTGAACCAAGTGCGGAGCTTTGGAAGCTAGACGATTCAGTGTCGAGCCATATATCTCTGCTGCTTTCACAATGGGATCTCGTTTCCGATGCATTCGGTGGTGAACTCTTTTGCTATGTCCCAACAGATGACGGCAAGGCTTTCCGCTGCGTAGAACATATTCGTGCAACAAACTTTTCGACCATTTGTGGTTTGGATCCAGTTGGGCACGAAATCGACATAGATCTAATTTCTAGTTCTTACAAAGACAATAAAGTTATCGAGATTGAATCATCTATCCCAGGGTCTTCTCAAACGCTAAAGACACTAGTTGCCCCAGTATGTAAACAGGACAGAAAGCCGTTAGCCGTGCTTGTGGCGCAGAGGCTCAGTCATTCGTTGCAGAGTGTCTCCATTCACGAACGCTTTTATCGAGACATATCTGATCGGCTAATCACAATGATTACTCGTGGACACTTTCCGTACGCAACCAACTTCTCAGCCGACTCGGGCCCTCGACTTGCCGATGGACTGTTGAGAGTTGACGATGCCGGCTTCGTTACTGGAGCTACACCTAATGCAATTTCTGCCCTTAGAAGATTAGGTTTCGAGCCACCTATAGAAGGGCGACGTTTGCGTGAGTTTGGCTTTAATCCTTCAACGATCGAAAGAGCCCTAGAGGCCACCAGTGTTTCTGTTGATGAAGTCCAAAGCGAAGACGGCCGCTATGCCATTCGGCTATTGCCCATTGTCGAAGAGGGCGTCACCACTGAGGCGATTGTGATGCTCAAACGTCGAGGAACTGAGGTAGCAGCGAATGAGCAGTACCTAGCCAACGAGACCATGATTCGAGAAATACATCACCGAATCAAGAACAACCTTCAAGTGGTCTCTTCTGTTCTATCTTTGGGTAAGCGCCGGCTTTCCT
>CALJAE010000031.1 GCA_938028175.1 uncultured Acidimicrobiales bacterium | reverse complement strand
ATTTAGCTTCACTCGAGATATTGCATTGACCACAGAGGCGAGAGCAGCACTAGGCCCGCAGCCTGATCCAGTTATTTTTGAGGGTGGTCAAGTTAATGCTTTTGGAGGGGTTTGGGCACTCTATGTTGGTGCGGCGCTCGTAGTTCTTTCGGTGCTAGGAGTTATTGTAGCCTTAGCAGCCGGACGAGAATCTAAGGCCACGACTATTGCTGCCAGATCTTTTGGTGCGGCTAGTACAGAATCTAAAATCGACGCATTTACTGACCTGCGGATAGGTGCGGCTAAGAAACTGGAAGAAGCTATTGGTGATAGCGAATCGGCCGGTGGTCTGGCAATTTTGCTTGAAAAAGCTGCCATCGGTATCCGTGTTGGTGAGCTTATTTTGATGATGGGTGTCGCTGGAATTATTGGTTTCTTTGTTGGTTTGATACAAGTCAACATAATAGTTGGAGTCTTACTGGCACTCGTGTTTGCAATGTTACCTCGAGCGTTTGTGGCCTTTAAGGCTTGGCAGCGAGAGAAGGCCATTTCCTCGCAGCTTCCTGATTTCATAAGCATTCTTGCAAATACTCTTAAAGCGGGTTTCTCTTTGCAGCAAGCTTTAGTGGCAACTTCGGCTGAGATGGAAGAACCTCTTGGTACCGAACTTCATAGAGTTCTAGTCGAGTCTCGTATTGGTGGAAACCTAATTAAGGCTCTACGCGAGATGGCTGCTCGAATTAACAGTGACGACATGACTTGGGTGATTGATGCGATTGAGATTAATCAAACAGTTGGTGGCGACTTGGTCGAGGTATTGGAATCGGTAGGTAACACTATTCGTGAACGAATCACGCTTCGAGCACAGGTAAGCGCCCTAGCTGCCGAAGGTAAGATGTCAGCCAGTGTATTGTTTGCGTTGCCTCCATTGCTGTTGGTGGCGATCGCTGTTGTAAACCCTACGTATTTTGAAGGCCTTAGTGGCGAGCCGTTAACTTATGTTGTGATAGGGGTGGAGCTTGTGCTTCTAACTGTTGGTGGCTCGTGGTTGTGGAAGATGGTTAAGGCGGTGACACCGTAATGATATGGATCGGTAGTGTTGTTGTTATAGCGGCTCTTGGGCTTTTGTTCTATGCTGTTTGGCCTCGTAGGGATATCAGGCTTTCAATTGCACCTAGGCAAGTGGGTGTCGGTGATTATCGTCAGAATCAGCTAAGTGGATCAAGCATTGAACGACTGCTAGGTCCAGTTTGGGAAAGCATCTCTCAGCGGGCATTTAGGGCTACGCCAGAAGGCCTTTCTGATAAGTTCAGTAAGAAACTGGTTATAGGTGGCCTTTCTGAAACCTGGCGAATCGAAGTTATCTTGGCTGTCAAGTTTATTGCAGCTATATTCTTGTTTATCTTTGGCATAATCTTTTTGCCACTTGAGACTTTCACTAACAAGTTGCTGCTAGCAATTGGTCTGGGAGCGCTTGGATTCTTTGCTCCAGATGCGGTCATCAACAGGAAAGCCGAAGAAAGGCAGAACCTTATACGAGCAACGCTTCCGGAAACACTTGATCAGCTAACAGTGGTAGTAGAAGCGGGCCTCGGGTTCGACAGTGCGCTACGTAAAGTTGTTTCGAGTTCTGAAGGGCCACTAATTGACGAGTTTGCCAGAGCTATTAGAGCTATGCGTTTAGGTTTGCAGCGCGGTGATGCTTTAGAACAAATTGGTGAACGAACTGAAGTTCCTGAGGTTCGCCAGTTTGTTGCCGCTATGCGTCAGGCAGATACATTAGGTGTTCCCATCGCCCAGGTCCTAAGAACTCAGAGTGAGCATATGCGTAAGTTGCAAAAGCTCGAAGCTGAAGAAGCAGCATTAAAGTTGCCGGTAAAGATGACCTTCCCAATGGTTTTCTGTATGCTTCCGGCGCTCTTCGTTATTATTCTGGGACCAATTGTTATTCGACAACTGGCAGGCGGGGCCTAGTCTTTTAGCTGCACTTGTTGATTGACGAGTTACCGCACAGAGACGGTTCTGGGGTCCTGAGGTTCACTCCACCTGCTTCACGGATTCCGTTTGCTTGAAGTTCAAGATCAACGTATCTGCCGGCGCTGTTGCCGTTAACTTTGTATCCAACTAGGCGAACTTCGACTATATGAGAAAGTCGGATATCTGCGCCCGAACCGTTGCCGCTAATCGCTGAGAATAAAGGTGATTCGAATGTTTCTCCTGAGTCTCTTAGATCTCTAAGCGCACTATTGTGGGAACCCGAGAATGAACCAGTATCACCGCTTATGCATCCCTCTGTGTTACTCCCACAGGGGTCGGTAACAGGTGTAGTAGAAATTGGCCCGTTGTAACCGTTTTGGATCCAGTCGATGGTGCCCGCGTTTGTGTTCGCCCCACCGTTGAAGTCAATGGATCCCCAGTTGCCTGGGACCCCATTGCCGCAAGCAGCAACTGATTCGTCAAAGAATATTCGGACTGTAGTGGGAGCTGTTGGATTGGCTAACCATGCCGCAATGTCTGCGTTGTCAGCACAAGTTCCAAATGGTCGAACACCGGCCGCTTCCGGTTGTTCCCATTCGACAACGGTAACTGACTCAGCAGTTGGGTTGCTAAAGCCTAAGGCGCCCATAAAGTTGAGTCGCACTTGGCTTTGTACCGTTACGGTGATACTTCCTTGGCCTCCTGAAGTGTTCACAACGCAAGAGACGTTACTTAGGTTGTCGTGGTTCAAGTTAGCGAATGTTTCAGCTTCGCTACAGCCGTTGCCTGTGGCTATATACTCCTCAGCTCCTGCTAGGGCGGCAGCGTCAGAAACAGTGGCTAAGTTGCGTTCCTGGGACCAGAAAGATCCGCCATCTACTACGAGGCCGGCGATGCCTATAATCATGGTGATAGAGAGAGCGAAGATAACGATCGTGGCACCTGATTCGTCATTGTTGGCTATTTTCTCAATTCGAGATGTTGTTTTTTTCTCGAGTTTCTTGGTTAAGCGATTCTTGTTTATCCTTCGCACCTAAACACTCCTTCGCCAGCTATATCGATTGTTCTGCCTGCAAAGAACGGGATATCTAAGACGAAATCAGTTTTGACAGTTACCGTGACCTGATCGCCTTCACGGCCATCACATGGCTGGAAGTTTGTATTGCTGGTTGATGGCGTAACATCAATTTGTAAAGTTCGTGTCGCCACACCGTTTAACGCGCCATTAACAGCAGATTCAATTTCTGCGACGTCTGTATCTGGTATTGCTGCAGCTCGCGCACCTTCTCTAGCAGCAGCATGCAGGCCTTGAGTTTGATTCAACACAAGACCAAATTGGACAATGCCGACTACCAACATAATGAGGATTGGTGCGATGAATGCAAATTCGAGCAAGGCAGCGCCTCGCTCGTTATCTTTGTTTCTCTCGCGTAAACGATTTAGAAGTTTTCTCGTTTTCCCCATCACGTATTTATCGCAATAAATTTGCTTTACCTGGATGGGTCTAAAGGCCTAAGTTTTTGACAAGGTTAGCGTTTATTCCCTATGGACTAGATTTTGAAAATGGGTCAACAAAAATAGATCAAGAAACAAGTTAAGAAATAGGTCTGATTGAGTTCGATTTGGGTTTGATCTTTGCCAAGTTAAGAGACGGTTTTCGGCTGACCTGCCAAGTGATTTAATGCCCGAGTTTTGTTGGCCTTGTCAGTGCCCCAAGATAGCATTAGCACTCTCAAGGTTTGAGTGCTAATTCAGGCCTTGATCAATTAATCAGGTCATTTATTAAACAGATGGAGTTGTAATGAACCTAAAACCACTCGACGATCGAATCGTCGTAAAGCCACAGGATGCAGAGGCTACAACAGCTTCTGGTCTGGTGATCCCAGATACTGCCAAAGAAAAGCCACAACAGGGCGACGTTATGGCAGTAGGTGAGGGCCGTCGTTCAGAAAACGGTGAGCTTATCCCTATGGATGTATCTACCGGAGACGTAGTTGTTTACTCAAAGTACGGTGGAACTGAAATCACAATCGACGGAGACGATCTGTTGATCCTTTCTGCTCGTGACGTCCTAGCGGTAGTCAAGTAGCTGAGTGCCAATGTCATCCCAAACGGAAACTCGCAGAGTTTCATGATTTGGGATCTGAACCGTGGCTAGTGAAAAATTACAAGAAACTATTAACCAATTAGATCTTTAAATAAGAAAGAGAAATTAATCAATGCCAAAACTATTGAAATTTGATGAAGAGGCACGTCGTAGCCTCGAGGCGGGCGTTAACCAACTTGCAGATGCAGTGAAGGTTACGCTTGGGCCAAAGGGACGCAATGTTGTCCTAGAGAAGAAGTTTGGTGCACCAACCATTACTAATGACGGTGTATCAATTGCTCGTGAAATCGAGTTAGAGGACCCATTCGAAAACATGGGAGCTCAGCTGGTTAAAGAAGTAGCTACTAAGACAAACGATGTTGCCGGTGACGGAACAACAACAGCGACTGTTCTTGCTCAGGCTCTTATTCGTGAGGGACTACGTAACGTAGCCGCTGGCGCTAACCCAATGAGCCTTAAGCGTGGTATCGAAGCTGCAGTACAAGCTGCTGTTGCCGAGATCGCTAAGAACTCAAAAGAGATTGACACCAAAGAAGAGATCGCACAAGTTGCTGCTATTTCTGCTGCTGACGAAAGCGTAGGTCAGGTTCTGGCTGACGCTATCGACAAGGTAGGTAAAGACGGTGTTGTAACTATTGAAGAGTCAAACACATTCGGTCTAGAACTCGAGTTCACCGAAGGTATGCAATTCGACAAGGGTTACGTATCTCCTTACTTCGTGACAGACGCTGAGCGTCAAGAAGCAGTTATCGAAGATCCTTACATTCTGTTTAACCAGGGCAAGATCACTTCTGTCCAGGACATGCTGCCAGTACTTGAGAAAGTTATGCAGTCTGGTAAGCAGCTTGTAATTATCGCTGAAGATATCGAGGGTGAAGCTCTTGCTACTTTGGTTGTTAACAAGATCCGTGGAACTTTCGTGACAGCAGCTGTTAAGGCTCCTGGTTTCGGTGAGCGACGCAAAGCAATGCTAGAAGACATGGCTGTTCTTACCGGTGGTCAAGTTATCGCCGAAGAAGTTGGCCTAAAGCTAGACGCTGTAACTCTTGACATGCTCGGTACTGCTCGTAAGGTAATCATCTCTAAGGACAACACCACAATTATTGAGGGTGCTGGCGCTAAGGATGACGTTGAGGGTCGAGTTAACCAAATCAAGGCTGAAATCGACAACACCGATTCTGATTGGGATCGTGAAAAGCTACAGGAACGTCTGGCTAAGCTAGCTGGTGGCGTTGCTGTTGTTAAGGTTGGCGCAGCTACTGAGGTTGAGCTTAAAGAGAAGAAGCACAGAATTGAAGACGCTTTGTCTGCTACTCGTGCTGCTCTAGAAGAAGGCGTTGTTGCCGGTGGTGGTACTGCACTTCTTCGTTCTCGTCCAGTTGTAGAGGCTTCTCTAAAGAACCTTTCTGGTGATGAAGAAACGGGCGCTCGTTCTGTTTGGGCAGCACTAGAAGCTCCAGCAAGACTTATTGCAGACAATGCAGGTCTTGAAGGTGCTATCTGGGTTCAGAAGGTAGAAGAAGCGTCAGGTAACGTTGGACTTAATGCTGCGACTGGTGAGGTCGTTGACCTTATGGACGCTGGTGTTACCGACCCAGCTAAGGTTACTCGTGCGGCATTGCAGAACGCAGCTTCAATTGCGTCTCTAGTGCTAACCACAGAGTCACTTATTGCTGACAAGCCTGAAGAAGCAGGCGCTGCTCCAGCTATGCCAGACATGGGTGGCATGGGCGG
>CALJAE010000030.1 GCA_938028175.1 uncultured Acidimicrobiales bacterium | reverse complement strand
GGTGACTCTAAAAAAGGAATTGCTGCGAGCATTATTGGAGTCTCACTCAGCTTGGCACTAACAGCAGTTGGGCTCTTTGTTCTAGCACCGCAGGTTCCGTTTAATATCTTCCCGGCTTCAAGTGACTCAATAGATATATCGGTATCAGTGACTGATTTCCAGGAGGGCACCACTGTCGAAGAAGCGAGCAGCCTTGTCTTAGATATTAACGAAGCAGCCGCCGCTGGACTAGGCGATGAACTTGTAAATGGCTACATATTTTTAGGTAATGATCAGTCAGCGCTAGGAAACTTACGGGTTACAGAGATTGGTAGCCGGCCGTCTGTTCCAGAGCTCTTAGAGACCGTTCTAGATCCAATCGAGGAAGAGTTCGCTGGGCAGGCAAGAGTTAACTTCGATATCATCTCAGCAGGGCCACCAGAAGAAACATTCCCATTTAAGATGCAGGTCTCGGGTCCTGACCTAGAGACGCTACAAGGTGCAACCGATGCGATCGAAGAAAGTCTTGCAGGATTGACCCTAGGGGAAGGCGACAACACTTTTGAAGTATTAGAAACTCGGACTCTGTTCACAGATACGGTTTCGCGTTCTGGCACTCAACGGTTCCTACAAGTAGAGGCTCGATTCGACTCTAGTGATACGACTACAACCACCTCTACCACTCGAGATCACCTACAAGAAATTTTCACTGGGGAAGCTCTGAGCGAACTAGGACTAAGACAAGACGCTCTCGGTTTCAACTTTGGCTTTGAGTCAGAGAACCAAGAATCGTTTGACTCGGTACCGTTTGCCTTCGGTGCAGCCCTAGTTTCTATGCTTCTGTTACTTATCTTCCAGTTCAGATCTCTGGTCCAATGGACACTAGTAATCCTGGCTGTACCATTCTCGTTCTTTGGAGTGTTCGGTGGCCTTCTTATCACTGGGAATGCGTTGAGCTTCTTTGTCATGATCGGCTTCTTAAGCCTTATGGGCATTGCTGTCAACAACACAATTCTGTTGGTTGACTTTGCCAATCAAGAACGCTCTGAAGGAGCTACCGCTAGGCAGGCAATTCGAACTGCAGTGCGTAGGCGCTTTAGACCACTCGTCGCAACCACATTTACCACGATTGGTGGCCTACTACCTCTAGCACTTTCTGATCCGTTCTGGGAGCCTCTGAGTTACACAATTATCTTTGGCTTGATCTCTAGTACATTCCTAGTTCTTGTATCGTTCCCGTACTATTACTTAGGACTCGAGCTACTGCGCAATAAGGTTCAAACACCTTGGCGACGCTACGAAAGTAAACCAGCTAGCTAAACGCCCAAAAGATTAGGTGCGTGTCAGGCGAGGTTGCCGACACTCTATTATCTGCGGCCACATCAATAGCCCGCAACGAATCGCCGTGTACGAGTTCATTGCCATCCGCTTGGCAAGACCCAGCAGCAACAAACATATGGACTGCTGAACCCTTGGGGATATCAACTGACTCAGAATCGGCCAGGGTGGTTACGAACATTTCGGCCGCTGACTGATTCATTGAAACACAATTATCTTCTTCTTTGTTAGCCGAAACTATCTTGACCAAACCGCCGGCGGCTAAACGTTCTGAGACATCGACTTCTTCATAACCCGGTTCCAGGCCCTTTGCTTCTGGAAGCACCCACATTTGTGTCAGGTGGCAGGGCTCATCGGCAGAAGCGTTGAACTCTGAGTGGCTGATGCCGCTACCTGCACTCATGCGCTGCACCTTGCCAGGTTCAATGACTCCTTGGTTGCCGCTCGAATCCTTATGCTCAAGCTTTCCGCTTAGCACCCAAGTGACTATTTCCATATCAGCATGGGAATGTGTGCCAAAACCTTTGCCTGGAGCTATTACGTCTTCATTGAATACGACTAGCAGACCGAAACCCATATTGTCTGGGTCGTAGTGTGGTCCGAAGCTGAAACAGTGTTTGGCTTCTAGCCAGTCGATTTGAGTGACAAAACGTTGATCTGCTTTAAAAACTGTGGATTCCATAGTCATAACCTAACATGTGTGACATCCGAAATATTCGCAGTGACTGGCGAGTTAGTAATTACTTAGGGGGAAACGTGAGAGAAACAGATTTTATAGTTGTAGGTCTAGGTCCAGCAGGGGAGTCCGTTGGAGCCCAGCTTGCCAAAGGTGGCAAGAGAGTAATTGGAATTGAAGCATCTCTAGTTGGCGGCGAATGTCCTTACTGGGGCTGCGTACCATCGAAGATGGCGATACGTGCCGCAAATTCACTGATGGAGTCTCAACGAGTTAATGAACTAGCCGGTTCAGCGACAGCCACGCCGGATTGGGCGCCAGTTGCCAAACGTATTCGTGAACAAGCTACCGACAACTGGAACGATCAAGTAGCCGTCGATCGATTCACCGATGCTGGTGGCGAGTTTATTCGTGGCCGTGCAACCATTGTTGGTCCTGGCAAGGTCGAGGTCAACGGAGAAGAGATTACTGCATCCGAAGGAATCATTCTTTCAACTGGAACTATGGCTGCTGTTCCGCCAATTGAAGGCTTGGCCGATACCCCGTACTGGACGAACCACCACATCATTGAAACCGAAGTTGTACCGGAGAGCTTAATCGTTCTTGGAGGTGGGCCAATTGGGTTAGAGATGGCGCAAGTAATGAACCGTTTCGGCGCTGACGTAAAAGTGGTAGAAGGCACAGACAGGCTATTGCCCCGAAACGAACCTGAAGCATCAGCTGTTGTTAAACAAGCTTTCGAAGCAGAAGGGATCGCAGTTCACTTAGGCCAGTTCGCGTCGAGCGTTACTTATGACGACGATTCCTTCACTGTAACTTTGGCCGATGGAACCAAAGTTACAGGCGAAAAGCTTCTAGTAGCTACCGGTCGAGATCGCTTACTGAAACAACTTGGCGTTGACGCCTTGGGTATTGATTCCTCGACGACTCGAGCTCTAACTGTAAGGCCCGATCAAAAGGTGCAAGACGGCCTTTGGGCAGTTGGTGATGTAACAGATACCGGCTTATTCACCCATATCGCCGTCCGACAAGCAAATATTGCAGCGGCTGCAATTTTGGGCAACGACTTTGAGCCTATAAACACAGAGGCCATCTCGGCAGTGACCTTTACCGATCCTGAAGTTGGGAGCGTCGGACTTACCGAAGCCGAAGCTAAAGAAAAGAGCTTGAACGTTTCAACTGCTGTCAAAGAAGTTGGTCACACCGCCCGTGGCTGGCTACATTCGGCTGGAAACGAAGGTGTGATCAAACTAGTTGTTGACAACGACTCGAACACTTTGGTTGGAGCTACTTCTGCTGGCCCACATGGGGGAGAAGTACTTGGCTTGTTATCACTTGCTGTGCATGCAAAGACTCCTATATCTCAACTGAAGTCAATGATTTATGCCTACCCAACATTCCATAGAGGAATCGAAGACACGCTGGGTGATCTCTAATCCCTCTGTCCTGTTTGGACCTTCCAAAGAGAGTTATACAAACCGTTGCGCTCGATAAGTTCATCATGGGTGCCTGATTCGCTAATTCTGCCCTGGTCCAAAACATGGATCTTGTTGGCATTTCTTACTGTCGACAATCTATGAGCTATAACAACTGTGGTGCGTCCCTGCGACACAATCTCCAGAGAACGCTGGATGGCGGCTTCAGTTTCGTTGTCAACTGACGATGTGGCCTCGTCAAGGATCAGAATTTTTGGGTCCCGTAGGATGGCTCGAGCAATCGAAATGCGCTGCCGTTGGCCGCCTGAAAGCTTCTGCCCCCGCTCTCCGACAAGAGTATCGTAGCCTTGCGGCAGCTCAGAAATAAAGTCGTGCGCTTCACCTAGCCTGGCCGCGGCTTCTACCTCTTCGTTGGTAGCGTCCTGGCGACCATAGGCTAAGTTATCTCGAACAGTTCCAGCGAATAGGTAAACATCTTGACTGACCAAGCCGCAATGTTGCCGCAAGGATGCATTTGATACTTCGTCTATTGGCATGTTGTCAATACAGATATCTCCTGCTGTTGGAGCGTATAGCCGTAACAGCAGCTTGATCAATGTGCTTTTGCCCGAGCCCGTGGTACCAACGATCGCGTGTGTTTCTCCGCCAGGAACTACTAGCGAGATGTCCTCGAGAACTTGAGCTTCAGGGACGTACGAAAAGGACACATTCCTAAAATCAATTCGACCTATACCGTCGGCTGGTATCGTCTCTGCACCATCACTGATCTGTGGTTTTTCATCAACTAAGTCGAGAATACGTCTAACTGAAGCCATCGCACGCTGGTAGGTGTCAAAGGTTGAACCAAGATCTGTGAGAGGCCAAAGCATTCTTTGAGTCATAAAAACTAGAACCGAGTATGAACCAAGTCTTATATCGCCATTGATAGCCATCCACCCACCAAGCAGCAGCGTTGAAGTAAAACCAAGCAGAATAGCTACACGGATGAGTGGCACAAATGCGCTTGAGAGGCGGATGGCTGCAGCATTTGCTTGACGGTAGTCATCACTTATACCGGCAACTCTGCTGAGCTCTAAATTCTCATTATTGAACGCCTTGATTGTTGTGATGCCCGAAAGGTTGTTAGCTAAAACTGAAGACAGTTCGCCGACTTTCGCTCGCACATTATCGTATAGAACAACCAACCTCTTTTGATATTTGAACGAACCAAGCAAGATAATCGGTATCGGAGCGAAAGCCACGAGAGTAATTAGAGGAGATACGAACAAAAAGATCAATGCTACGCCAACTACATTGGCCACCATTTGGATTATCTTATTTGCGCCCTCATCAAGGAATCTTTCCAACTGATTGACGTCGTCGTTCAGGACTGAAAGCAGTTGCCCAGTGGAGGCATCATCGAAGTACGCCAAGTCGAGGTCTTGGACGTTCTCATACGCATCGATTCTTGCTTCATGCTGCACGTCTTGTGCCAGTGTACGCCACGCAACTCCGAGCAAGTATTGAGCAATACTCTCACCTAACCAAACAACAAAATTTAGAGCAGCCAGGATTAATAGCTGATGCCACCGGTTATCGATACCGGTTATACCTGCCACAAATGAGTCTTCAGAACTTACGATCACATCAATCGCTATACCTATTAATAGCTCGGGAGCAATGTCTAGAATCTTCTTGGACACCGACATTGAAATCGCAAATATTATCCGTCGGCGATACTTAGAGCTGTAGTTCCACAGCCTTTTCAATGCAGCGCTATCCACCTCAGTGAGTTGATTTGACTTCATAACCCCAATGTACTGAATTTACGTGACTGTTAGATCACTAAATCAATTATGAACGGCTACTAAACTTATAACGATGTCTGGTATTGGGACCTTAAATGAGAGTCCGCTTCATGCTTCTCTAAAAGAGTTGTACCGTCGACCAGGTGATGGAGTCGAGGTAGCAACAGAGGGTTTCGTGGCTGACATCCGTAACGGAAATTCGATCATCGAAATCCAGACTGGCAGCTTTTCGGCAATGCGCAAGAAGTTTGACACGCTTCTTGATCAGTTTGAAATTCTCTTGGTCCATCCGATTGCCGAGAATAAGTATGTAACCAAGCACGACAAAGACGGCAACCAGCTATCCAAGCGAAGGTCACCAAAGAGGGGAGCCGTTACCGATATCTGCGACGAGCTTGCATCTTTTCCCATGCTTCTAAGCCATCCGAACTTCACTTTAGATGTTGTAATGACAGATATAAAAGAGGTTCGCAGCCCAAACGCAACTGCGAAACGACGCAGGGGAGGCTTAGCGGTTGAATATAAAGAGCTGATCCAGGTCAATGCCACTTATCGATTCCAAACTCCAGAAGACCTCTGCACTTTGCTACCCGAACAGCTTCCTTACACGTTCACTACTAAAGAAATTGCCGACGGCTTAGGAGTCAGCCGAAGCCGTGCCCAAAAGATTGCATACTGCCTTCGAACCGCCGAAGCGATCTTCGAAGTGAAACGTGACAAGTCAGGTATCCATTATTCAATTTGTGACTAGACGATGCCAGAGATTACAAAACGGGAAATCTTGTGGGCGTCTGCTAGCATTGCTTTAACTTTTTCAACCTGAAAGCACACTTTTTGAGCCGTCACCCCGCCCTTCGCCTCATAGCTTTGTTCGCAACGGCTTTCATGCTGTTGATTGTGTTCCCATCAGTTGCAGCAGCTCAAGATTCTGAGCAACAAATCACAGGCACACTCAGGGTAGAACGTGACGAAGAACGGGTTCCGGTTGCTGGGGTCGAAATATCTGCAGTTGCCCAAGGAACAGAACCAGTTACTGCCACATCTGCTGAAGATGGAACCTTCGCCATCAATGTTCCTGGCGATGGCGAGTACACCGTAACCCTCGATACCGAAACTCTTCCAGATGACGTTGTGGTTCGGGAAGGATCCGAAGAAAGCCTTGTCATCGATGTTGAATCTGGCAATAGCAGGGCTGTGCTATTTCGGTTAGACGCTGGCGAGGGCGGCGACACTTCCGGAGTATCTGAACAGCTAGGCCAAATCTCTCGGCTTCTCTCGAACGGTATACGATTCGGCCTAATTATGGCAATGTGTTCGATCGGGCTGTCTTTGATCTTCGGAACAACACAGCTTGTTAACTTCGCTCACGGCGAGCTTGTAACCCTTGGTGCAGTTTACGCCCTTGTGCTCGATGGCCCATTCCCATTCTTTGTTGCCGTTGCTTTAGCTCTTGTACTTGCAGCTGCAACTGGAGCAGCAAATGATTTGGTTATTTGGCGTCCGCTGCGTAAACGCGGCACGGGACTAATCTCAATGATGGTTATCTCGATTGGTCTAAGTATCCTCGTCCGCTTTGTTATTCTATGGCAGATTGGTGGCGATCGCCAGGGCTATAGTCGATTTAGGGTTCAACAAGGCATTGAGATCGGCCCTCTTTCACTTACGCCCAGAGATTTATGGATCATGGGTATTTCTGTGATCGTGCTCATCGCCGTTGCTTTCGTCATCAACAAGACGAAATTCGGTAAAGCAATGCGTGCTGTCGCTGATAACCGCGATCTTTCCGAGTCGTCTGGCATAGATGTACAAAAGGTAATCCTTGCCGTCTGGATTCTCGGAGGCCTACTTGCCGGACTTGGCGGCATACTATTAGGGCTCGACCAACAGGTTCGCTGGAACATGGGCTTCGACTTACTACTTCTAATCTTTGCCGCAGTAACGCTTGGTGGCTTGGGAACAGCGTATGGCGCACTCGTTGGTTCTCTAGTGGTCGGCGTCTTTATCGAACTCTCAACTTTAGTTGTGCCACC
>CALJAE010000029.1 GCA_938028175.1 uncultured Acidimicrobiales bacterium | reverse complement strand
GTTCTTGGCAACTTCCAGCTCTTCTGAGGCCTGAATCACTGCATCTCTGGTAGATAAACCTTCGTCAACTTTTTGGTTGAGCACACGAACTATCTCTGAATCATCAACCTCTGCAGGCCCATCGCTAGGACTTAAGACCAGCGTGAGTTCACCTTTAAGGTCTACATCTCCAAGTTCGTCTGCAACTGTTTGCAAAGAACCACGGTAGAAGCTCTGGTAGATCTTAGTTAACTCTCTAGCTACTAACACTCTGCGTTCAGGCCCACATACCTTAATCAAATCTGTGAGTGTGGTCGATATCCTCTTCGACGATTCATAAAGAACTACCACTCCGGCAAATTTGGCTAACAGCTCAAGATCAGATGTTCGACCAGACCCCTTCTTATCTATAAATCCTAGAAACAACAAGCGCTTTGCATCAAAACCACTTGCTGCGACTGCACTCGACAGAGCTGTTGGGCCAGGCACAACGTCTACTCGATGCCCCGCATCTAATACTTCGTCTACAACGATGGAGCCAGGATCTGAAATGGTAGGCATGCCTGCATCGGTAACTAGCGCAACATTGCGACCAGCTGCTAGTTCTTCAACGACTGCTTTTGCTCCACTTCTTTCACGATGTGACTCGATAACAATAACCTTCGGCATATCCAGAGCCAAGTAGCCAACCAACTTGGATAAACGCCTGCTGTCTTCACACGCAACGACTTTGCAATCGGCAATCGTCTGACGAGCTCGATCACTCAGGTCGCCAAGATTTCCTATCGGTGTTCCAACGATGTAGAGGCACCCACTCATAGGTCCACTTTTAGTTTCTGCCCAATGGTTAGTCCCCACCGTTCAAACGAGCCGGCCTCAGCTTCGATAATTCCACCATGTCGATAACCAGTGAAACCGAAACGCTTCGGTTTCAGCCTCATGGTTCTCGCTACTTCTAACTCTTTGGTTAGAACGGCTACATCAATTTCGAAGCCAACACCAAAGGTATGCAACAGTGACCCTCGACTGAAATAGATTGCAGTATCTGTTGGATCGGTAAACATCAGACCACGCATAGCGGCACGGGCCGTTGTGGGGGCAGTAAGCGATGCTAGAACCTTGCCATCTTCAGTTAATAGCCAGCCGGTTTCATGACCTTTCGGGCTAAACGTTGAATCTGAATTCAAGGACGTCTCCGTCTTTAACTAAGTAGTCTTTACCTTCAGCTCGAATCTTACCTGACTCACGGGCTGCTCCCCAAGAGTTGGCCTCTAAGAGCTCATCCCAGTGAATAGTTTCCGCACGGATAAAGCCTCTCTGCATGTCGGTGTGGATTCGGCCGGCACAGACCGGTGCAGGAGAACCATCTCTAAATGTCCAGGCCCTAGTTTCTTTCTCACCAGTCGTAAAGAACGTTCTCAAACCAAGTGATTTATACGCCTCTGCTAAGAACTTTGGCAACACTCCATCACCAAGACCAAGTTCTCCTAACATTTCAGCTCTATCTGAAGCATCAAGCTGAGCTGCTTCTGCTTCTAGCTGCACGCAAACTCCAAAGACAGAAGCGCTATCTGGTAGATCTTCGATGACGGGCGCTACGATCTCAGCAGAATCACCAAGTTGGTCCTCGTCAATGTTGACAATTGCTAATACAGGTTTGTTCGTGAGCAAGTACCAGCTGTCGACAATCTCTTTTTGATCTTCGTCTAGCTCGACTCTGTAAAGAGGGTTACCTTCTTCGAGTTCGCTAAGGACAAATCGTGCTGTTTCTAATTCGGCTTTAAGTGAGTTGTCCCCTTTAGAAGCTCTCTCGAGTTTGTTGAACTTTGTGGAGACCATCTCTAAATCAGCCAAAGTAAGTTCTGTTTCGACCACCCGTAAATGTTCTATTGGGTCTTGTGGTCCTGGCACGTCGTCGTCTTTGAAAGCCCGTAGGACAAATACAATTGCATCGACCTCTCTAATCCCAGCCAAGAACTTGTTACCGAGACCCTCTCCTTGACTAGCGCCTTCGACCAGGCCACCAATATCGTTGAACTGAACGCTCGCAGCAACAACTTTCTTGCTGGAACTCATATCGGCGAGTTTGTCTAACCTCTCATCGCTAACCTTAGCCACCCCAATATTGGGGTCAGTAGTTGCGAAGGCGTATGGCGCAGCGAGCGCACTTCCGCCTGTAAGGGCGTTATATAACGATGACTTTCCAGCGTTGGGCAGACCAACAAATCCAAACTTTTCCACGACTGCTTAGGCTAGTCACTGATTGGACCGATAGTAACGTTAGGGAAATCTCTTGAACGATGACGGAGATCAAGAGACAAATCGCCTTCAGACCCGATAGGCTCTCCATGTGTCAAAAAGAAGAAGAAAAAAGCGCCTTGGCGCAAGACGCAAAAAAGCAAACCACGGACGCAAGCCAAACGCTGGGCGTAACTAGCTCCGACTATTCAGGTTCGCTTCTTATATACGACGGCGATTGTGCTTTCTGTACAACCGCTTCTCGATGGGCTCAAGATCGAAGCCAGACTTTGAAGATTGCTTCTTGGCAGCAGTTGGATCTAGAGGCATTTAATCTGACCGAAGAACAAGTCTCCACGAAGGTTCAGTTTTGGGACGGTGAGAACCAGAGAATGCTGTCCGGCTCTGATGCTGTCTGTTCAACTCTTGCCAGCTTGGACGGATTAGCTTGGAAGACGATCGGACGCCTCGGCTTATTACCTCCCCTGCGGTGGCTTGGCATTGCCATATACCCAGTAGTAGCTCGCTATCGACATAAGCTGCCTGGTGCAACTGAAGCCTGCCGAATAGACTAATCGACAAGAACTTATGCTCAGATGTATTGCCAGGTACTCCCGGAGCTAGCCTGAGTGGGTGTCTCAACCGCCATTGAACATGTCTTTAATTCTTGCCCATGGACTCTGCAGTGAGGCCAACCTTCACGACCTCGAAAGTTCATTACCAGAAGCATCAGTGAGAATGGCAGGCAAGACGGTCTGGATTGAAACTCCTAACTCAGACTCTGCCAAAGCAGCTCTTAAGAAACATAACTGGATAACATCTATTGCTCAAGTCGACCCTGGCGGACTAGAACTTGTAGTTGATCAGTTGATGGAGAAACTCCCTTACTCAACTACGCCTGTTGTTCCTCGAATCGACCGCAAGAGTTTGTCCTACGAAATCAGGTATCAGCCAATAGTTGGCCTGATTGATCAAAAGGTTATTGGGT
>CALJAE010000028.1 GCA_938028175.1 uncultured Acidimicrobiales bacterium | reverse complement strand
CCTATTCGTTCCAGTGTCCATACTGTCAAATGATGGTGGTCAAGTCAGCTGAACCACGTACGATTGATCTTCTAGTAGCTTCTGGAGTGGCGTTTACCACTTGGCATCTGCCAGCAGAGTTATTCGAGACACGGATGGGTGAGCCTATTACTCATGATGATCTCCTAGATTTCCATGACTTGTTACACGACGAGCAAAAGCTTCTCGGTGTACTTAACGACTTAGCTGAGAGATAAGTATTTCGGGCTGTTATAGGTCCAATCTCTTGAAAGGCTAGACTACGGCCGTGATCTTCAACGTAGGACCAGGTGAGCTATTTGTTATCGGGATCATTCTGCTTGTTGTGGTGGGCCCCGAACAGTTGCCGTCTGTTGCAAGAAACGCAGGTCGTACACTTAGGCGTGTTCGCGATATGTCGCAGGCACTAAGAGCTGACTTTATGGCTTCGATTGAGGAGCCAATAGTCCCAGACAAGCCAAACTCATCTACCGAATCCAAGGAACCACCAACCTTCTTAGATAAGCAGGTTGCGGCTAATTCTGATGCCGACGTTGTGAAGGTTGAGATCGCCGATTCAGATGAGAACCCAGCTGAAGAAACTTCCGCTAGCTCAGACGAGAATGAGCTTGTAGAAGATAAAGGGCCAGAGCCTCCAACAGATGGGCTTCTGCCATGAAAACAATGGAGCACCTGCTAGAGCTACGTCGCCGACTCTTGTGGTGCGTCGGATCAGTCGTAGCCGGGGCTACGCTAATTTGGATTTTCTTCAATGAAGTATTCGGGGTGCTCGAACAGCCTTACTGTGCTTTTGCCGAGAGTACTGGGCGAGACTGCGAGTTCTTAATTACCGATGTCCTTGAGCCGTTCAACGTGACTCTGACAGTTGCCGGTTACGGGGGAGTAATCGTTGCTTTGCCTGTAATCTTCTACCATTTCGCGCGATTTGTTATGCCTGCTTTGTACTCGAAAGAGAAAAGACTGGTTATCCCATTCGTTGTTACTGGCGTCTTACTTTTTGCTGCTGGAGTAGCTGGTGGGTTCTTCTTGATGCCGAAGGCAATCGAGGTGCTATTAACCTTTAGCGATCAAGAAAGCTTTGTTCCCCAGCTAAGGGCAGAACGCTACCTTGGTTTCTTTATTCGAGTCTTATTTGCCTTTGGTCTAGCGGCTGAACTTCCATTGGTGTTAACGTTCCTACAGAAAATCGGCTTGCTCTCAACCGACACGTTAAGGAAGAATCGTCGTGTAGCAATTGCCGGGATTGTTATTCTTGGAGCAGTAATTACTCCGACCGGTGATCCATTTATTCTTTTGGCTGTGTCCCTTCCAATGTATGTACTTTTTGAAATTTCTATTCTTATCGGAGCTCGATGGTCGAAAACGACTTAGCTGGTTCTATTGATAGCTTCCGAGAACAGCTATCTTTCGAACCTGACTCTTTTCAAGTTGAAGCTTTCGAGTCGTTAACCTCTGGGAACTCGGTAATCGTCTCCGCTCCCACTGGGGCAGGCAAGACACTAGTCGCCGAATTTGCTGTCCATCTAATGATCGAAACTGGCAAACGAATCTTTTACACTGCCCCGATTAAGGCGCTGTCTAACCAAAAGTATGGCGACCTAACCGCAACTTATGGGTTTGACAAAATTGGTCTGCTCACTGGAGATACATCAATCAATGCCGATGCCCAGGTAGTGGTTATGACTACCGAGGTGTTGCGAAACATGATTTATGAGAGCAGAGATTTTTCTGAACTCGGTTGTGTAGTGCTAGACGAAGTTCATTTCTTGCAAGACAAGTTTCGTGGTGCTGTCTGGGAAGAAGTCATAATCAACTTAGACACTAGTGTCCAATTGGTTGCCCTTAGCGCGACTGTGTCGAATGCCGATCAGCTGCAGCAATGGTTTAGCAAGGTTCGTGGCGAAACAGATCTTGTAATCACCTCAAAGCGTCCAGTGCCTTTAAAAGTGAAGTACTTGGTAGCGAGTAAGGGTGGGGGAACAGACTACATCGATGCTTTCCACAAAGGGAAACCAAATCGAGCGGGCTATGGATTTGATCGAGCGCCAGCAAGGCAGAGACGTAAGAGATCAGGTGGGAAACAGAAACGTTACTTTCCGCCGAGGATTTCGGAAACCATAGCTACCTTGTCAGCTAAGCAACATCTTCCTTGCATCTATTTCAAGTTTTCAAGACAGGGCTGTGAAGACGAAGCTAAAGCTTTGGTTAACTCTGGTGTAGCGCTACGTAGTCATCCCAAAGAGGTTGATGCCCTCGCCGAAGACATCTGTTCCGAACTTTCAGACAGCGACAAAGAAGCGATTAAGTACGAGACTTTTATTGATCAGCTCTCTCGAGGTGTCGGAGTCCATCACGCAGGATTGGTCCCGCAGCTAAAGCAGCTAGTCGAGACTTGTTTCAACGAAGGTTATCTCGATGTAGTAATCGCAACCGAGACTCTGGCGCTCGGTGTCAATATGCCAGCAAGAGCGGTAGTCATTGACAAGCTCACTAAATATAACGGTGAAACCCATGAGCTTTTAACGCCTTCACAGTTCTCACAGCTGAGCGGCCGTGCCGGTCGTAGAGGTTTGGACACCTTGGGGACAGCTGTTGTTCTCTGGTCACCGTTTGTTGATTTTGCTCAAGTTGTCTCGTTGGTTGGAAGCTCAGACTTCAAACTTGAGTCATCGTTTAGACCTAACTACAACATGGCAGCAAATCTTGTTCGAATGCATACCGAAGAAAGGGCAGAGGAAATACTAGGGAAGTCGTTCGCTCAACATTTGATTCAACGGGACCTGTCGATTTATGAGAAACGCTTAGACAAACTTGATCGACGTAGAGCGAAGCTCAGCTCTGGCAATATGTCGAGTTCAGATCATAAGCGAATAAAGAAATTGGACAAGCAGTCAGAGGTCACCAGCTCTGACAAATTTCGAGCGGAAAATCTACTGGTCGATCAGTTCCGCAAGGTGCGCACTGTCATGGAACACTTTGACTTCTTAGATGATTGGGAGCTGACCAGCCTCGGTGAATCTCTAGTAAGGATCTACCATGAGTCGGATCTCTTGATTTGTCTTGCACTCGACCGTGGCTTGGTTAAAGCAACGTCAGTACCAGAACTAGCTGCAATTCTTTCTGCCTTCTGCTACGAAGAGCGTCGAAGAGATATCCCAGCCACGATGTGGTATCCGACCCCTGAAGTTCGTGGTGCTGTGGACGGCATTGCTAAACTCAGTCGTGAAGTGAATAAGTTGGAACGCCGATATGAGCTTACAGAAACTCGTGAGCCTGATGCCGGCTTCATCGCTTATATTCATCATTGGGCGTCGGGTGGCGAATTGTCGGATATTTCTGAAGATGAGCTTTCTGTTGGCGACTTTTATCGAACCGTCAAAAAGGTCGTTGACTTGGCAAAGTCATTAAGGGGCCTAGATCCGCAGATGACCAGACTTTATTCTGAATTGATCGAGACGCTTGATCGGGGGGTAATAAGAACTGCTAGGTTAGGAGTGCCGAATGCCGATTAGTCCTGGGTCGAGTTGGGGCGAGCCAATTGGATCCGTCTCAGATGTAGAGAGGTTTAACGACAGCTACAAACTTGCTCAACATGTGCTTGAGAATGGGCCGGGGCTTTACTCTGCTGGTTCTAGTCCTGATCTATTAGCAGCGATTGGTGGCACGACGAGCTTGCCTACTCAATATGTTTGGGATCTCGGGGTCGTAACGCTCGATAGTGGCGTTCGGTTTGGTTTTACATCGTGGGTTAGCCTTGGACGGCCATATCGCCGTGGTAGCCAGGTCGTCCTAAATATCCCCTTCTATAGCGGTGATCGCCTAAGTCTTCGTTCGCATCCAAATAACGGCAGCTTGGAAGCCTTTGAGTTCGATTTGGGATTGCGTCATCGGCGACAATTCGTTGATCGTCTCAAGTCGGGAGCGCATCTTCCGCATCCGAGTGTGAGATCTAAGCGGTTTAGAGCAGAAAATATCGATCTTAGTGCTCCTCAAGAAGTGATCGTAGACGGAGTTAGTGTTGGTAAAGCGAAATCAGTGTCATTTGAAGTGATTCAAGATGCCTTTACTTACGTAGCGGGGACAAACTTCTAATAGTTGCGTTTCTATCCGCACATTATAGAAAAAATCGAATTAGCATCGAAGGTAGTGACTACCTACCAAGTCGAGGAATTTGCCCCCGAAGAAGAGTCTGTTCTCAGACACTATTTTACCAACCTTGATCAGCCCGTATTTGGTCTTGTCAATTTGCCAGAAGTTGTGAAGGGGGCGCTCTTTGCCCGCTATTCTCGAACCTCTAAAAGTTTAAGAAGGCTATTTCTCGATGAGTTCGTTGGTGAGCTCGACGTTTCAGGAGATCAAAGCGTAGATGCTACGGTTGGTCTTGAACGAGCTGAAGATTTATACGAGAAAGTATTCTTCGAATACGGTGACGACTCTGTAGCTCAACTTGGGGGAGTGCATCTAGCTTGTGAGCAGGCATCTAACCTTCTGACAAAGATCCTCGAGTGGGGCCGCTTGGCTGCCTACCTAGAACAGTCAACGCGTTACATCGAATACGATCATCGTCCAAACGGGCGCTACATGTACTACCGAGACAACAATGTTTTGAACTCAAAGCATGGAACTCGATACATCGGCGACATGGACCGTATGTTCGATGTTTATTCTTCGGCGTTTAACACAGTTCTAGATTACGTACGAACCAGCAACCCTAAAGCAAAGGGTGACTCTGACTTTGTATATCGAATGGCAACAAAGGCGAAAGCTCTAGATGCTGTCCGAGGCATGTTGCCAGCTTCTGCGCAAAGCAACGTAGGTGTCTATGCAACAGGTCAGAGCTACGAGCAGATGTTGCTACGCATGTTTGCTGACCCACTACCGGAAGCGCAAGAATACGCACAGATGATGCTCACAGAGCTGCGCAAGGTAATACCTTCGTTCTTGAAGCGAGTAGACCTTGAAGATCGTGGCAAGATCACTTCCAAGTACCTGTCAGACAACAAGCGGAACATGTCGGCTCTCACAGAAGAAATGTTCGGGACGCCAGACACTTACGACAAAGACGTAACCGTCGATCTAGTAGATTTCGATCCAGATGCAGAAGTAAAGATGATTGCCGCAATGGCGTACCCTTACTCGCATCATTCTGAGCAGGTGCTCGAAGAACGGGCCCACAGGCTTTCTCACGAAGAGAAACTTCATATCATTAAGACTTATGTCGGCGATCGACAGAACCGAAGGCATCGCCCAGGCCGTGCCTTCGAGCGTCCTTTCTATCGTTTCGATATTCTGAGTGATTACGGGGCTTTCCGCGACATGCAGCGACACAGAATGCTGACTATCGAATGGCAACAGCTCAACAGTCGTCACGGTTACACCAAGCCTGAACTTGTAGACGAAGCCGGTATCGGTAAAGAGTTTGAAGGCGTTATGGCTAAGAGCTCTGCACTGTATGAAGATCTAGCAGAAGAGTTCGATGCTGAAGCCTCTTATGCTGTTTGTATGGCGTACAGAGTTAGATACAGCATGAACCTCAACGCTAGGGCCGCAATGCATACCATCGAGCTTCGTTCGGTTCCTGAGGGGCACCCTGCATACAGATCTGTAGCGCAGGAGATGTATCATAAGATACACGACGTGGCTGGCCACAAAGCTATTGCAGAGGCAATGTCGTTTGTAAACCTTTCGACTGAAGCTGATTTGGAGCGTCTAGAAGCTGAACGTCGGTCTGAGGCAAAGCGAGAAGCTGCAGCAGCAGACGGTTAAGTTTTAGCTGCTTAGAAAATTCTTTGCCGCAATAGTTGCAAGAGTGGCTATATTTCATATATCTTTCGCAGATATTGGTATTAGGAACGGTTAGTCGTTTTTAGCCCATGGAGGAAATCGCTAAATGGCAACTGAAGATGTAGAAGTAGAAGAAGTCGACGAAGAAGTAGATCTGGATGCCGAACTCGGCCCAGATGATGAAGAGTTCGACGACGAGCTAGATGACGGTCTGGACATCGACGGCATTGACGATGACGATGAAGAAGAAGAGGATGAAGATCCTGAGATAGAGTCTCGTCCGCGTGCTCGGAAATCAGATTCTGATGAAGAAGATGAAGACGAAGACGAAACAGATGTTGAGGCGGACCTAGACGCAATCCTTAAAGACCGCCTTGCTTCTGAGCCAGATGAAGATGATGAGGATGACGAAGACGCCTCACCTGCAGCTGCTAAGATCGATCTCGACGAGGAAGGCTTTCCGTGTATGAGCTGCTTCTTAGAAGTGTTGCCTAAGCAATTAGAGAAAAACGATCCAGTATGTCCACATTGTGGTGCTCCGCTGGATCCTGCGGCGGTCTCATAGATGTCGGAGAGCGACTCGCAGCGGCTGCTAGACCTTTTCGTTCACGCTCCGCTCGGTCTTCTCTATGAATTCGGTGACGTTTATCCAGAAGCCGTTAAGCGTGGTAGGAGCCAAGTTAACCTCGGCACCCAGGCTGCAAAGGTTGCGGCTGGGGCTAAGCGCAAAGAAATCGGTTCAGTCTCAGAAGAGTTCTTGGCAGAAGCTGCAAGCTTCTTGCGGATCATAGCGGCTCGACTCGATGACTTAGCAGAGTCGTCTGGCACTAGCGAAGACAAGGCAGGCCCGCCTGTGGCAGGGTATGGGAAAATGACTGCTAGAGAAGTTGTGAAGCTTATCGGTGAGTCAGATGAGACACTGGTTCAAGCGATCGGTGAATACGAAGAAGCTAACAAGGCTCGCAAGTCTGTGTTAGCAGCGGTCAAGGCTGCACAATAGTGAACCTGCCCCAAGCTGTGGTTCGTTCAGGCACTAGCGCTGACATCGATCGTGTTAAGGAGCTATTTGCTTTGAGCCAGGGTGACATCGTTGGCAAGAGAGGCGAGCAGGCGATTGTCTCGGCTACTCCTGACCTATGGCAAGAGTCCTCTCAGACCTCGGTGATCGAGATCGATGGAGTAGTACTAGGATTCTGCTCGACAAGGGTGTTGAATGAGTCCGAGCTAGTTGCCGACTGGTTCTATATCTTGCCTGAGGCTCGTCGTGTTGGCTTAGGGTCCATGCTCATGCAGTTCGTAGTCGAGTTAGCAAAGTCCAAAGGCTGTGAGCGAATTAGCTCGGTGGCATTACCTGGAGACGCCAAGACAAAGAACTTCTTTGAATCCTTTGGTCTTAAAGCCAGCTTGCTGACTGTCGGTAAAGAGCTTAGCTAGCTTCTGTTTCCTCAGCCGGAGCTTCCGCAGATGCAGTTTCTTCGGGCTCTGAATTTTCAGACTCAGGAGATCTTTCTTCAGTAGCCGGAGTTTCCTCATTTGATGGAGCTGCGTCCGATGCTGGGCTCTCATCTGCTGCAGGGGCGTCAGCACTAGCTGCTTCTTCAGCCTTGGCTTCTGCTTGCTCTGCTTCTGGATCTACCTTTGGCTCTGCGCCTGGGTGAGGCCTACTAGGAGCCTTTGGCTTCTCCGACTTAGCTTCTTTGTTTTTGTCTTTGTTGTCTCGTCTTGGCTTATCGTCGCGAGCATTTTTGCGTCTAGTGTTACGTTGCTGCACCAAGTAGCCACGCTTCTTCTTTTCGGATGCTGGAACTGAAGCTGGATCGACTCCAAACAGTGCAGCTATCTCTGGCAGACGATCGCTTAGGCGTCGAACCTCAGAGACTAGCTCTTCTGATACTTCAGCTGGCTTAGAAGTTGGCTTCACCGCAGCTCGGACTGGAGAGAATGCGAGGGCATCCATTACTACGATCCAGCGGTGAGATGTTGCCTCACTTGTTAGGCCAGCTGCTGCTAGCTCAGCCAGTTTGCTTGCCATCTCTGGAGCAAGCGGTGAGCCTGCCTTGACTGGTCGTGAACTGACCTTCAGGGCAGCTACCAGACGTTCCTCGTTGATAGCTGACTCTAGATCCTTTATCCATGCTGCATGGTCAGATTCGATTCGCTGATTTAGCTTCTCAGCCAGATCACCTTGGAGCGTCTTAGCTTCTTCTGTCTTTGCGATATCGGCGCCGGTGACGACTACAGATCGTAGATCTCGTAGGTCAACGGTCTCCCAAATCTTGTGAGCGGCTTCAGCCTTGTCCAGCCAATCAGCTGTTCTGATCTTTGGTAGCGCTTTCTCTGCGATATCAAGCACAGCGGCATCATCGAGCTTCGGGCTGTTCGAAGCAACGGCTTTGGCATTTTGTTCCTTGATGGCCTTACGGACTCCTGGGATTCCATCTTTGGCAAGACATTCCAAGATCGGGCGATACTCGCCTGGCATCTCTGACATTGCTCCAGCCAGGTGCGCCCCATTTGACTTAAGTCTCGGAGCTCTTGGGCGTTGTTCAGTCTTTGGCCCTCGCTTATTGTCGTTGCGATCGCCACGTCCTTTGCGAGACTTCTTGTTGCCGCGCTTAGATACATTCGAGGTTACAAGCTCATCCTTTGACCAAGCTCGGGTCTTCATCTCCAAAATATCTGTGCGGCCTTTCTTAGCCTTTGGAGCCTGGACCTGTGTTACAAAGATTCCTTCGACAGAGAAATCGGCATCGACTTTGACTACATCGCCTACTTTCGCACCCTCGTAGAGGATTGCGGATTCCAGCTCGCCTTTAGGCTGTTTGGCCCCAGCTGCACGCCAGGTCCACATCTCGCCGTTATCGGAGGTTAATTCTACTTCTAGCTTGCGTCCCATTTTTGACACCAAGTCCTTCTAAATTCAGTGATCTAGCCTAATGGGCTTAGGGCGATATGAGAACTAGAAGTCAGAGATATCGAGCTCAAATAGTGTCGGCCATCGTTTGCCTGTTACCCAGAGGTTGCCAGTCCCGGGGTTTATGGCAATTCCGTTCAGGACAGCGTCGCCGTCGCCGCTCACAGATTCTGGAACTAGTGAAGCTAAATCGAGTACTGAGATAACTTCTCCGGTGTCAAGGTCGATTCTCACGAGGTTGGTCTCTTGCCATACGTTTGCAATGACGGTGTCCCCATCGCATTCAAGCTCGTTAATCCGCTGTAACGGCTCTGAACTTAGGGTCACCTCAATTGTGCGCAGCGCCTCAAAGGTTTCAGCGTCGTGGAAAGTCAGTGTCGGCGTGCCGTCACTGCGCAGTAGCTCGCCGTTGCTTAGCTCACAGATTCCCCAGCCTTGTCCCGAGTATTGAAACTGTTCGTTAGACGGCTGGATCTGGCCATCGTCTATCTCGTAGATAAATCCGACTTCAGAGGTCCAAGTTAGTTGGAAGATTCTGTTTCCAACGACAGTGGCGCCCTCAGCAAAGAATTCGTCTTCGAGCTCGAGAGAGTCTTCGACCATCCCTGTTTCGGGGTCTACGAGCCTTATGGTTGATTCGCCTCTAAGTCCTGTACTTTCTATTAGCTGACCATCAAAGAATTCGAGCCCCTGAGTAAATGCTTCGCGGTCATGCGGGTATGTCGCCACTATCTCAAAGAAAGGGGTTGTTACGTTCTGGCCGAGGGTTGAGTCGCTTACATCTA